>JAZNAB010000170.1:0-9877 GCA_045586285.1 Candidatus Flemingiibacterium sp.
GGCTTAGCTGATTTAAGAAATTTTTATCTGCCAAACGGCAGATTTTATCTCAGGAGGAAACAATTAAATTATGAAGAAGTTCATTTCTCTATTGCTTTTGGCGGCTATTACAGTTACAATGCTTGCCGGATGCGGTTCAACACTTGGTGAAGATGAAAAAGGTGCTACCGTTCAGGTATACATCGGAGAAGAAATATTAGATTTTGACCCCGCACTTGCTTATACGAATGACAGCGTGGCAAAGGTGCTTGGCCTTGTATATGAGGGACTTACCAGAATTAATGAAGACGGTAAGGTTGAAAATGCCCTTATGAAGAAGTATGAGATTATCGAAAAACCTGACAAAAACGAATATTCTATGCAAATTACCTTAAAGAATACAAAGTGGAGCGACGGACGTGTTGTAGCCGCTGATGATATTGTTTATGCTTGGAAACGTATACTTAATCCAGAATTTTCCTGCGATGCGGCAGCTCTCCTTTATGACATAAAGAATGCCCGTGATGTAAAGATGGGCGACGTTTCTATTGATGACCTCGGAATTGCTGCTATTGACCAAACTGTTCTTGAAATTAGATTTGAAGGAAAAATTGATTACAAGCAGTTCCTTGAAAATCTCGCTTCTCTTGCTTTAGTTCCGCTCAGAGAAGACGTTGTTGAAAGATATGCTAAAGAGGGCGAAAGCTTTGGTACTAAATCGAGCTATATGTGTTCAAACGGTCCTTTTGCTGTAAAGGGCTTGAATGCGGGCGAAAGGCTTATGCTTGAACGTAACGTGTATTATTACCGCAATACCGAAGAAGATGAAGCTCTTGATGCATATGTTCTTCCTTACAGACTTAACATTGATTTTACCCGTGATATAGACGAAGTATTTACCGCATATGAAAATGAGGAAATCTATTATCTCAGCGAGATAGCGCTTTCTAAGCGTGAAGAATACAAAAAGAAGGCTATAAAAACAGACTTACTTTCAACACACGCTTATATTTTCAATACAAATAAAACATTGTTTGCTCACGCAGATACAAGACGTGGACTTTCTATGGCGCTGGACAGAAATGCAATAGCTGATATTGCTGTATTTGCTGAACCCGCTACCGGACTTATTCCAAAGCCTGTTTATGACAAAAAGGTTGGTGACAGTTTCAGAAAGAACGGCGGAGATATACTTTCCGCAAATGGTGATATTGACAGCGCTAAGTCATTGATTTTAAGAACCGGTAAGTTTACGATTACTTGTCTTGACAGCCATCTTGAAGTCGCTATTGCAGAATATTGCAAGAGCGTATGGGAACAGCTTGGCTTCAAAGTATCTATTAAAGCACTTGACGCTGATGATTATTATGAAGCATATGTTGAGGGAGATTACGACGTAATTGCTCTTGACTATCAGTGCTTATCCACTGACTCTTTCGGAGCACTTGCGGTATTTGCGCCGCTGTTCTCAGGAAAGGGAATTGATATTCAGAATGATAATTATGACGCTGTACCGTATATAAATGGCTATGACAGCTCTGCTTACAATGAGTTGATTGAAAAAGCATTTGCTGAGAAGAACAGATCTGCACGCTCAACAATTCTTCACGAAGCTGAAGAACTTCTTATGAGCGATATGCCGATTATGCCGCTTATTTTCAATCAAGATGCTTATATTTATAACAAGGGTATAATCAAGACCATTGGAGATTATTACTACGGCTACAGAGATTTCAACAGACTTAATATGAAGAACTGGAGAGATTACGAAGTAACTGAAGAAAAGACCGCGGTTACTCCGTAATTTAGCCGAAATCTGTCAAGATTAAGTTTTAATGGGCATATGCCATATGGCGTTTGCCCATTTTTTCCCCTTATTAAACCTAATTTGATTGAGGAGATTTAATATGCAAGCACCGTTAAAAGATAAAAATGATATAAAAATATTTATACTGTATTTGCTTAAAAACATAGATTATCCTCTTGACTTTAATACTGTAAGTGACATAGTTGTTCAAGACGAGTTTGTAAACTATTTTGACTATGCAGAATGTTTTGGAGAATTGCTTGATGCAGGTGCGGTTGAGCAGCTGCGTTTTGGAGAGGAAACATTAAACGAGGCAAAAATAGGAAGCAACGGACGTCCAGAAAAAAAGAATGAAGTATACAGAATAACCCCCAAAGGTGTGGAGATAGTTGAACAGCTTCACAGCACACTTTTGAATATGATAAAAGAGAAAAGTTTGAAAAGTGCACTCCGCTATCTTTCTTTTAAATCTAAGGGATCAGAAGTAAAGTGTACTCATTCAAAACGTGAAGACGGTAAATTTAACCTGCATTGTGAGGTAATAGAAAATATCGGCACACTTTTGGAAGTTAATATACTTGTTGAAAACGAACAGCTTTTAAATCAGATGGTGTATAATTTCAATGAACGCCCTGAGGTCGTGTACAGAGGGGTAATCTCACTGCTATCGGGAGATATTAATTATTTGATTGATTAGTAGTTATATTAACGTTTAAGTTATAATATTTAGTGTATACAATGGATTTTAATTAAAGAAAAGGAAATCTTAACCATTTTGGTCGGGTATATCTTCTAAATTCCAGACGGGATTTTAGTGAATATAAACAAAATTTTTCTTGAGCTGAAAAAAATTTTGAAAATCTATTGACATTAAATATAAATGTGGTATAATATTAGTATGGTGAATTAATGGGTAAGGTATGCTTATTTTTCACTGAAATATGCCCGTATAGCTTAACAAGAGCGTTGGTTGTAATTTTACTTGCAAAGGTGTCGGTTGAAATCCGTCGAGGGCAAATTTTTAATTATTATTTTTTCTATACAAACGAGGTAAAATCAAATGTATCAGGACGAAAAATTAATCTGTAAGGATTGCGGCGAGGAGTTCATATTCACCGCAGGCGAGCAAGAGTTTTATGCAGAAAAGGGCTTCCAGAACAAGCCTCAGAGATGCAAAGCTTGCCGTGACGCAAGAAAGAACGCCGGAAAGCCTCAGAGAGAGCTTTTCACTACAACCTGCGCAAGATGTGGTAAGGAAGCTAAGGTTCCTTTCCAGCCTAGCAATGACAGACCTGTTTATTGTAGCGAATGCTACGCTGAAACAAAACAGCAGTAATTGGTTTAACAGAAAAGAAGAGATGCCTAAAAGGGCATCTTTCTTTTTATAATATTTTGACGAAAAAAATAAACAAAAAAGTATGTACAAAGTAAAAAAAGTGTGATATAATAAATATGTGTATAGATTTGCGGCATAATGCCATAATTTATTGTTAGTTTTTATTAAGGTATTTTATGTATAAAAGAAACGATAATTATAAAAATAATAAATCCGCCCATTATAAAAAACCGGGGCACACTCAGAAATTCTTTGAAGCAGACACCGATGAGATTAATGAAAATTGTGTGTTTGGCAGGAATTCTGTACTTGAGCTTTTAAAGTCTGAAAGAGCCATTGACAAATTATTTGTCAGAAAAGGTGACAGGGAAGGTTCAATTACCGTTATTGTAGCAGAGGCAATTGCAAGAAAAATTCCTGTTATTGAGGTTGAAAAAACTAAGCTTGATACAATGACTTCCGGTGCAAATCATCAGGGCGTTGTTGCAATGGCAGCGGCTAAGGAATATTCAACAATTGATGACATTCTGGAAATTGCAAAAGAGAAGAATGAAAAGCCCTTTATTGTAATTGCAGATGAAATATCAGACCCTCATAATCTCGGGGCATTGATAAGATGTGCCGAAGGTGCGGGAGCACACGGGTTGATAATTCCAAAACGACGCTCTACGGGGCTTACGGCGGTTGTTGACAAGGCTTCGGCAGGAGCGCTTGAACATTTGGCAATTGCTAAGGTTACAAATATTTCTGCTGCTATAGATGAGCTTAAAGAAAAAGGCGTCTGGATATATGGAGCTGAAGCCGGCGGGGTGCTTTATTATGAAACCAAGTTTGACAGTGCTACAGCTATTGTTCTTGGCAGTGAGGGCGCAGGAATATCAAGGCTTGTACGAGAAAAATGTGACTTTATTGTATCTATAGAAATGCACGGAAAGGTTAATTCCTTTAATGTATCTTGCGCTGCTGCAGTTATTCTTTGCGAAGCATCTCGCCAACTAAAGAAAAACTGAAAATAAGTATTTTATATGGGCAGAGTTATCCGATAAATTATAAATGATGAAAATGCAAAATGCATACTAAAATGCATAGCAAAATGCCAAAACGAAGGAAAGGGACACGAAAATGCACAGTGATGACAAGTCTAAAAGCAAAGCAAATGGCGCTGATATGACGGCAGATGAGCTTCTTATGCTTTTAAATAAGACAATTGAAAATATCCCTGACAGACCAAAAAAGAATACGGTTGAGAAGCAGGTGGCTGTTTCCGAAGGCCGTGATGATATGAAAATTGACGATGATGTTTTTGATTTTGCTAATTCTGAGCTTCGTAATTCAGATGCTGTTACTACTACAGACGATTCAGATTTGGATGTTGATGAGTTGATTGATAAATTCATCACTAAACCCAAAAATGAAAGAGAGGCTGCAGCAGCCGAAGCAGCAATGGCAGCTAATATTGAGGCGGCAACAGAGGCTGTGGAAACTGAACCTTCGGATTTAGAGTTTGTTGATGAAGACGATAACACATCGGTAATGGAAGACACCGGTACAAATGTTAGCGTAAGTGAGGTCCCGGAGTATACAAACACACAAGATATTTCGGAAAATGTGACGGCAGAGGAATCTACAGAAGAAATAACAGATGTTCAAATAGTTGAAGACGTAATCGAAGACGAAGAAAATATTACTGAGGCGGCTATTGAATCAACCATCGTTGATGAAGATGATACAAAAATTGCAGAAGTTATCACGGAAATTAAAGCGGGAAGTGATGCTTTTGACCAGATAAGCGAAGAGCCGACAGCAGTATTTGATATTTCTCAGGTTAAAGAAACTATACTTGAAGAAAAGTCGGATATTGATAAGATTGTTGATGAAGCCTTTGAAATGTCCGAAACTGAAGTTTTTTCACCTGTAAACCTTGAACAATGTGCAGAGGGGCAAGGAGAAACTGTACAGAATTCTCCATTAACCGAGCAGGTATACGGCTCGGGCGATGACAGCGAAATAGATCAAATTGATCTTAATCTTATGTTAGCTCTTGGAATGGACGAGGAACTTAAGGAAACTGTCGGTGAAGAAAAAGCAACTGCGATTGAAGAGGAAATTATTTCTCATCACGAAGAAACAGCTCAAATTCAATCAGTTGCTAAGAAAATTGAATATACAACAGCAGATCAGAATACAGAAATTCTAACCACGTTTAAGAATCAATACTATTCATTGCTGATAAGAATGGGTGCCGGTTTAGCACTTCTTATTATGCTTTTCTTGTTTGAGAATTTTTCAATGCTTGGACTTAGTATGCCAAGCTTTATAAGACCAACATCATATCCTATGGTATATGCGATGATTGATCTTCAGCTTGTGGTGCTTTGCGGAGCGCTTGTAATAGGTCAGATTATAAAGGGCGTTAAGAGTTTGATAACTTTAAAACCAACTCCCGAAAGTATAACACCGTTTGTATTGGCTCTTTCTCTGATTTATACTCTCGTGGCTGCTTTTACTGCGCCAACCGAGAATTTTGCTCTTTTCAATCTTCCGGTAGCGTTTACTGTGCTTCTTTCTCTTGTTTATGAATTTATGAATTTGAAGCGCAACGTATTCAGCTTTAATATTGTGTCATCAAGACGCAAAAAGTTTGTTGTGACTCCTGTTTCAGATGCTACAGAATCGCTCGAAAGGGAAGCATTCAATGATTATGTTGCAGCTGATGCAAATATTATCAGAGTTGGAAAGACAGATTTTGTAGACGGCTTTTTTGCAAGAGCTGAGGCAGATGCTGCGCCGAAACCTTTAATAGCAATACTGCTCCCCGTAGTTTTGATATTGGCGGCACTGTTTGTTATTATTACATTTATAAAAACGGGAAGTGTTTACGAATCTTTCTCGATGGCATTTGTAACAACAGCTTTTACAATGCCTCTCGGTACGTTTGCAATTTACAGTATGCCATTCTACAGAGCATCTAAGATTGCTTATGACAATGGCAGCACTATTATAGGTGAAAGCTCTCTTGAAGAATATTCGGGTTCTGCTGTAATATCTTTTGAAGATAAAGAAGTGTTCCCGTCAGACGGAGTAAAAGTTACCAGTATTAAGGTTTACGGAAACAACCGTATTGATGAAATAATCTATAGTCTTGCAAGTGCCTTTATTAAAGTGGGTGGCCCTCTTGCTGATGTATTCAGCCAGGCAACGCACGATCTTGGACATTCCGAGGACGTTGAGCTTATAGAAGTTGATGACGATGGTTTCACAGTTACTATAGACGGTGTTCCCGTATATCTTGGTAAGGCATCTTATATGGAAAAGAAGGATTTTGATCCTCCATTTGACAGCGAGAGCCGAAAACAAGAGCAAAATCATTCTGTTGGTATACTTTATATTGCATATGAAGGTCAGTTGGCAGCAAAAGTATACGTTCAGTATACAATCGACAAGGATTTTGAGGGTATTCTTTCACAGCTTTACAAAACGGGTATGTGTATTGGAATTAAATCATTTGACCCGAATATTGACGACTTGCTTCTTTCAAGAAAAATTAAGGCTATGAAGTATCCTGTAAAGGTTATTCGTTCAAAGACGGTTGAAGATATACCTCACACATTTGAACGTTGTGAAAGCGGGATTGTTTCAAAACGTTCTGTAAAATCACTTTTGCGAACTGTTGCGCTCTGTGAGCGTGTGGGAAGCGTTATTCGACTTGGTACACTTATTAAGCTTATAGCTATGATAATCGGTGTAGTTGTGATGGTATTTATACACGCATTTTCAAGCGAACTTAATCTTTCTTCACTTTATATAATGCTTTACCAGCTTTTCTGGGTGGCAGTTGTACCTTTAATTTCAAGATTCTTTATTTAACAAAGTGGGATGCCGCACCCTGCGACATCCCATTTTTATGAAAATTTTTATTTTCGGAGGACTTGCAGTTTGTTTACTGCAAAAAAATGATTATGGAAAAAATAACTCCTAAAGCTGCTGCTGAGCGCTTACTTAAAAGAGTTGAAAAGCCGGGGCGATATACCGGGGGCGAATTCGGTCAGATTATAAAAAATAAATCAGACGTCAGAGCAAGATTTGCATTTTGTTTTCCCGATACATACGAAATCGGCATGTCAAATCTTGGCATTAGAATTTTATATGGTGCAATAAATGCACATCCTGACCTTTGGTGTGAGAGAACTTATACTCCTTGGGGGGATATGGAAGAGCAACTTAGAAAATATAATATACCGCTTTACGCTCACGAAAGCGGTGATGCTCTATCGGAATTTGACTTTGTTGGGTTTACTCTTCAGTATGAACTTTGTTACACAAATGTATTAAACACTTTAAGCCTTGCGGGAATTCCGCTTCTTTCAAGTGAGCGAGATGATACTATGCCGATTATTATTGGCGGAGGCCCTTGTACCTATAATGCAGAGCCTATTGCTGATTTCTTTGATGTGTTTTCAATTGGAGAGGGAGAGGAAGCTCTGCCTGAGATAATGCATTTACTTGCAGATATGAAAGAGAGCGGGACTTATACAAGAGAAAAATTTTTGCACGAAGCTGCAAAGTTTGATGGCTTTTACGTTCCGTCTTTGTATAAAGTATCATATAATTCTGATGGCACAATAGAGGCTTATACCCCCATTTATGATGATATTCCACAAAGAATTACAAAGAGAATAATTAAGGATTTGGATAAAGCTTATTTTCCGGACCGATTTGTGATGCCCTATATTGAAACGGTTCACGACAGAATTATGCTTGAAGTATACAGAGGGTGTATGAGAGGCTGCAGATTTTGTCAGGCAGGTATGGTATACAGACCAATCAGAGAAAAATCCGTTGAGGTGCTTGATTGTCAGGCGAGAACTCTTCGTGAATCTACAGGATATGATGAAATATCCTTATCATCACTCAGCATAAGCGACTATTCTGAAATCAATGGGCTTTGCGATACACTGCTTAAATGGACAGATGAAGCTAAGGTAAGCCTTTCACTCCCGTCGATGCGTGTTGATATGTTTACAAAGGAGCTTATGGAGAAGGTTTCGGGCGTGAGAGCATCTGGACTCACCTTTGCGCCTGAAGCCGGAACACAGCGTCTTCGTGATGCCATTAATAAAAATGTTTGCGAAGAAGATTTGATGAAAGCTTGTCGTGTTGCGTTTGAAGCGGGAAAAACTCAGGTTAAACTATATTTTATGCTCGGACTTCCAACGGAAACGGAAGAGGATATTGAGGGTATTGCACTTCTTGCAAAGCACGTTGTAGATACCTATTATGATTTATACAGAGGCGTGAAGGGCAGAAAAGCGCCGAGTGTTACAATCAGCGTATCCTGCTTTATACCAAAACCGTTCACAGCATTTCAGTGGGAAGCACAAAACAGTCTTGAAATGCTTGAACAAAAGCAAATGCTTCTTCGTTCAAAAATTAATGATCCCAAAATCAAATATAATTATCACGACGCAAAAGAGTGCCGTATAGAAGCTGTATTTGCACGTGGCGACCGACGTCTTTCCAAGGCGATATTGGAAGCTCATAAGCGTGGAATGAAATTCGATGCTTGGGAAGAATTTTTTAGTTATGATAAATGGACGGAAGTATTTGCCGATTGCGGTATTGATGAGAGCTTTTATGCAAACCGTGAGTTTGGAGAGAATGAGATTCTCCCTTGGGATATTATCGACTGCGGTGTTAACAAATCGTTTCTTTTAAAAGAACGTAAGAATGCTTATAAATCTGTAACTAACCCAAACTGTGCCGAAAAATGCACAGGCTGCGGAGCAAATAAGCTTGGAGGTGAGCGTACATGGTGCAGCCGCTGCAAATAAGGGCTAAATTTTATAAACTTGGAATGCTCCAATATATTTCTCATCTTGACCTTGTGCGGACAATGACAAGAAATTTAGTAAGAGCGGGAATTCCTGCTTGGTATACACAAGGATTTAATCCAAGACTTAAGCTGACTTTTTCTTTGCCGTTATCTATCGGTACACAAAGCGAGTGCGAGTTCTTTGACATAAAGCTAATTGAACCTATGGAGCTTGATGAGGTAAAACGGCGTATTAACGAAACTTTGACTGAAGAAATGCAAATTACCGATGTATATATCAGCGATAAAAAATTTACTGATATAGCTTATGCAAAATATGAGATAGTTTTAGTCAGTCCGAGTTTTACAGAAGAAACAGCATCTGCCTTGAAAAAACTGTATTCAGAGCCGCTTGTTGTTCTCAAGCGCTCCAAAAGCGGAGAAAAAGAGATTGATATCAGTCCGTTTATTGATCTGAACTTCTGCGAATATACTGACGGCAAGATTAAGCTTGACGTTTTGCTGTCGGCTGATAATGCAAATTATATTAATCCTGAATATCTTATAAAGGCGGCGCAGGATAAGCTCGGAATTAATTTTGAAGATCCTTTTCTTGAATATTATACGATAAAGCGCTTAGAGGTTTATCTTTCTGATAAGAAGACGGCTTTTCGTTAAAAGATGCTGTCAATAGCAAAACTTTGACTGTTTGATATGCGAGTAAGGGTGTTGATTAAAACCGAAAGCTCAGCATTAAAGTCCTCGCCCGATTTATAAGAGCAAAGCCGTATGATAGCGTTTTCAGCTTTTTCTATATTGCTTGTGTGAATAGACATTGATAATAAGGCTCGGCAGTTCTGCCACATTCCGAGTAGTTCTTCGGGAGACGTGTCGGTGCTGCCGGCTTTTAGCTTTATACAAACAGATATAAGCTCGTCTATTT
>JAZNAB010000171.1:0-7949 GCA_045586285.1 Candidatus Flemingiibacterium sp.
TATTAAAACTATCGCAAGACTTAGCGATATTTTCTTTGACATCAATATAGTTCTCCTAACAAAAATACTAAACTTAAGTATTTTGATAATTATTTATAAAATTGCATAGGGTCTGTATGCGCACTGTTTTGGTATAAAGAAAAATGCAAATGATTACCTGTAGATTGTCCGGTAGAACCAACTTTTGCTATAATCTGTCCTTTTTTCACTGTATCACCAACAGACACAAGAAGTTTAGAACAGTGTGCATATAAAGTTGCATATCCGCCGCCATGGTCAATCATAATGTAGTTTCCATAGCTCCAATGGTCAGTAGCTTTTGTAACTTTTCCGGCATTTGCAGCATAAATATTTGTACCGTATCCCGCAGGAATATCTATTCCATTATGGAATTCATTACGACCCGTAATAGGATTCTTTCTTGAACCGTAATACGACGATATTCTTGTAAACGTAGTAGGTACAGGCCACAAGAATGTTCCGCCGACATATTTTGAATTTTCTTTTTCAGCCAATTCCTTTAAGTATGCCTGAAGTTCTTCCTGAAGCTTTTCCTCTGCCTCGTAAGCTGCATTTAAAAGTGCATTATATGTAGCTTTATCTTTCTTTAATTTAGTAAGATAATTAGCCGCCTCGTCCTTCTTTTTATCAAGCAGCTTTTCATCATTTTCAAGATCAGCAAGATATTTTTCTTGAGCGCTCTTTTGTTCAGCAAAAGCGGTACGAATACTCAAAAGTTCCCCCTTTTCTGTTTTAAGTTCGCTCATTATCTTATAATCATATTCAAGCATTGCTCCAATTCTGTCAACCCGTGAAAGAAAATCTGATAAACTTGCCGCTCCGAAAAGCATCTCAAGATAACTGATTTTTCCGTCTTCGTGAGTAACTCTTAAGCGTTCCTTAAAAAGATTATATTTTTCTTCATATCTGATTTCCCTATCGGAAATTTCTGTATCTTTTTGTGCTATATTAGCCTGAAGCTCAGCCACAAGAGCTTTTGTAACATCAATCTTCTGAATAAGAATATTCATTTCCGAGTCAAGATAATTTTTCTGGGCAATTGCCTCTTCAATATCCGAATTTGCTGTTTTTATCTGTGACTTAAGGTTTTCCATATCACGATTTAGCTTAGCAATTTGATCTTCGTAATTTGTCACCTTTGAGTCAGTCAGCTTTGCTGCAAATACAGGATCATTTGTACTTGGAATAAAAGTAAGAACACATAGTGCACAAACAACCAAAGCACAAATACGTACTATTCTCTTTTTGACAATACTAAAATCGGTCGGTTTTTGCTTATTCATTATTTTTACCTGACCTTTCGTTAACATATGCATAAATTCGAGAAACTATGCTTTCAAATACTTTCTTGTAGAAATTGTACTTCCGATTATACCCGTAACAATACCAATTGCCAAGAATCCAAGTCCAACATAATATGCAATTGAGTCAAAGCTCATTATGGTTAAAAAGTCAAAGCTTCCGTCCATCATTCTGATTACATATCCGTACATAACCCATTCAGCAATAAATGCGAGAGCGCTTGAAATAAGGCCAATAATTATTCCTTCCAGAATAAAAGGCAAGATTACAAACCAATTTGTTGCACCGACATATCTCATTATTGTGATTTCAGAACGTCTTGAATGAACTGCAAGTTTAATAGTATTTATGATTACAAAAATACTTACCACAAATAATATTATCATAAACCAAACAAGTACAACAGAAATACCGTTCTTCACACGCTCAATCATCATAGCAAGATCAGAACGGTTATTTATTTTAGCAATACCGTCAATTTTGCCTAATTTATATTCGAGATTACTAACTTCATTATTATCATTATATTTAATAACATAAGAATCACGTAAAGGATTATCGCCCTCGACAAGTTCGTAAAGCTCAGTATATTCTGAATACTTCTGACGTTCTTCTTCAAGCGCTTCCTCTTTACTTACAAAAGTAAGCTCGGCAATCATATCACCGCACTGATTTAATATATCATCTTCAATAAGGACAGCTTCATCGTGAGTTTTACTGTCATCTATAAAGACAACAATCTCATTTAAAAGACCAAGCTTTTCAAGATTAACGTCAATATTTAAAATCAAAAGCGCAAAGCTTCCCATAACTATAAGGCAACTCATAAGAACAGTTATAGAAGCAATTGTCATTACACCATTGCGCCATAATCCGCTGAAGCTCTGACCAAGGAAGTAAGAAAATCTATATCTCTTCATACTATCATACCTCCAACACCATCGCTGACAACCTTGCCGTCTTTAATTCTTATTACGCGCTGTTTAAAGTAATCAACAAGGTCTTTTTCGTGTGTTACTACAATTACTGTTTTACCTCTTTTATGAATCTTAATAAGAAGATTCATAATTTCAAGACTCATACGGGGGTCAATATTACCTGTAGGCTCATCGGCAACAATAATTTTCGGATTATTTGCGAGAGCCCTTGCAAGAGCAACACGCTGCTGTTCACCACCTGAAAGCTGAGTTGGGTAACAGTTTGCCTTTTCAGTCAAGTTTACAATGCTGAGTATTGCAGGAACACGTCTTTTTATTACACGGTTTGATTCACCCACAACCTGCATTGCAAATGCAACATTCTCGAATACAGTTTTATTCGGGAAAAGACGGAAATCCTGGAAAACAACACCAAGCTCTCGTCTGTAGTGTGGAACCTTAAAATTAGACATCTTGGAAAGATTGAAAACAGCAGGCTGCTTTTTTGCACCTTCCTCTATGTCAGAACGAACTATTATAGTACCGTCAGTAGATTTTTCTTCACGAAGAAGCAGCTTAGTAAGCGTAGTTTTACCTGCACCAGACTCTCCGACTATAAAAACGAACTCACCGTCATTTATTTTCAGGTTTACTCCATCAAGAGCAACAGTTCCGTTGGGGTAAACCTTTTTGACATCTCTAAATTCTATCATTTACTTTTAATCTCCATCAGATGCATTTTGTTCTAATACAAAAGCTAAATGTCGTACCTACATAGCTATTTACTATACTAGGCTGTCGTCATTTAGCATTTGAGCCGATATAAAAACGTCGGGCAAAATTATAATTTAAAACTTGATTGGTTTGCTGGATAGATATTTTTTAACCATAAGTGCAACCTTAAATGTGATTGCGTGTTCAAATTCACGAAGGTCAAGACCTGTAAGTTTTCTGATTTTCTCAAGCCTGTAAACAAGAGTATTTCTATGTACAAAAAGTTTGCGGGAAGTTTCGGAAACATTAAGGTTGTTTTCAAAGAAACACTGAATTGTCATAAGTGTTTCACGGTCAAGGGACTCAAGAGAGCCTTTCTTGAATACTTCCTGAAGAAACATCTCACAAAGAGTTGTCGGAAGCTGATAAATAAGTCTTCCGATTCCCAGGTTTTCATAGCTAACAATATTCTTTTCAGTATCAAAAACCTTGCCCACTTCAAGAGCAACCTGAGCTTCCTTAAAGGAACGAGCGAGATCTTTAATATTATCAACAGGTGTACCTATACCAATTGTAACCTTTGCATAAAATTCTGTTGAAAGTGTGTCGGAAATAGTTTTTGCAATTTTTTCTATCTCCCGGCTGTCGTGACTTTGCTTAACTTCCTTAACAAGTACAATGTCGTGTTCGCTTACGCTGATAACGTAATCCTTATTCTTGTCCGGGAACATATTCTGTACCATATCAAAAGGCACAACATCACTTTTGCCATAAAATTTAATGAGGATAACACTTCTCATAACATCTGCATTAAAATGAAGTTCCTTACTCTTTAAATAAATATCGCTTGGGAGTATATTGTCAAGAATAATATTCTTAATAAATGAGCATTTATCGAGCTTTTCGTCATATAAGTTCTTGATATTTGCAAGAGATACCGACAAAACCATTGACATTTTTTCAGCCATTTTGTCTTCGCCCTCAACAAATACGATATACTCAGCCTTTGCACCCTGACCTATTTGTCTGTATGTATATCCGCCTGAGGTAATTGCATCGGAAGTATACTCAAGTTCATCCCTTACACCCTGAGCTGTTTCGCCGATTTTTACAAGTTCACTGCAAGATATAATAACGCCATTTTCATCTATAACACCGATTACACGATCTACGGCATCCTTCATTTGATGAATAATTCCCTGGAAAAATCTGTTTGACATTGGGGAAGCTCCTTTCACACTTTAAGAAAATTATGTGGAATCTTTTTTGAAATTAAATTCTATATCAGTTTTCTTTATTATATTAATTTAACTGTATAAAAGATTGCTGTTACAATATAGCAAGCAAGTAATGCAAACAATGAATAAATCTGATATGTAGGTACAAACACTGTTATAGCTGCACCAGCTAAGATTATAAGTCCGGAAATCAAAAGTGCTGGAGCTGATTTTTTTGTAGCAACTGTAAAACCGAGAATTGTAAGCTTTCCGCTCTTACGGCAAAGCGCTGCAATTGAGAATACCGTTGAAAGAACAAATAAAACCACCGCCGCAATAGGTGCACCGGCAATTATAAGTTTACCGAATAACAAGTGGGACATCTGCTCAGCTAACTGAAGGCAAATAAAGCCAAGTCCTGTTATAATTGTATAAGAGAAAAATTCGCCGCCGAAAATGTTGTAAACAAAATACATAATAGCAACAGCGATTATTGAAACAACAAGCTGCTGTGCATCGCTGAACAAGTAAAAATCAACAGCAGAAGCAAAAAGCACTGCTAAATTGCCAAAAATACCTGCTCTTGTAATAACTTTCAAATCATTATCAACGTTTTTCTTAAGCCCGAGAGAATAATAAATTGCAGAAAGAGCAAAAAGTATGCCTGTTACAGCCAAAATGGAAGGCATTAAGGTAACACATACAAATATTTGATTATTACCTGCCGCAATTGCTAAAAACACTGCAACAACCGCAAGTGCAAATTCTAAAAACAGACGATAAAGTTTAACGTCATTCTTTTTTTCTGCAAGAACTTTTTCAGCCTTTTTTTCTTTAATTTTATTACTCAACATAAACCTCTCCATTTTTAAAGTTCAAAATAATATGTTAGACAAGCAAACGCAAAACAAGGCGCTGTTTCACAACGAAGAATCCGGTTTCCAAGCGAACATAAATTAAATCCTTTTTGTCTTGCCTTTTCAACTTCTGAAAGTGAAAAGCCACCCTCAGAACCGATTATAACGGCAATACTCTTAGGTGTTTTACCGTTGCTATACTGCAAATTCAAAACATTTTTAAGGGATTCTGTCCCATCGCCCTCATAAAAAAACAAAACAAGCTCATATTCTGATGCAAGATTTAACATCTGCGAAAATTTTACAGGATACTCTACAGTAGGAATGATCCCCCGTCCGCATTGTTTTGCCGCCTCGTGAGCAATTTTTTGACGGCGCTCCTTTTTCTTGTCTTCACGAGATGTATCATTATCCGCTTTTACAATGGTTCGTTCCGACTCAAAAGGAATGATTTTTGTTGCACCTGTTTCAACTGACTTTTGAATTATGGTATCAAGCTTGTCCGATTTGGGCAAGGCCTGAAACAAGGTAAGTGTATATACAGGCTCGGTTTTCCCAACAGACTGAGAAATAATCTTTGCGCAAACCGATTTTTCCGAGAAATCACATAATTCACAATCATATTCATTTTTTTGCATATCGCAAACAGTTATGTGCTCCCCCACTCTCATTCTGAGTGATCGGGAAATATGTACCGCATCATCTCCGATAATATTTACATAGCCATCAGCTATTTGAGATGCAGGAATAAAAAACCTTGGCATTATATTCTTAAACCTTCAGTCTGTATAATTTATCAAGAATATGATACTTGATTAACCGACTACGATATATTATACTACACTTTCGTCATTTTGTCAAATAATATTGCAAATTTTTTTACAATTTTTTTATTTACAGTTGAAAATGACGAATTTATGCACTTATTTGTCAAAAATAAGCGTTCAAATTTGTTAAAAAGTCCTCTAATTAATTTTTTTGGTAAACCATTGCTACCCAATCGCTCTCCATAGCCTCATCAACAAGTGTAAATCCGTTTTTCTGCATTGCAGCAAGTACGTCCTCTCGGTATCTTTCAATTATGCCGGAAGTAATAATGTAAGCGCCTTTTTTTAAGTAATTACCGATATCCGAGGACATTCTGATAATAATGTCCGCAACTATATTGGCAACGGCAAAATCATATAGACCGCCCGATGTGTCAACACTCGCAAGTAAATCAGAAACATCACAGGTAATATTATCTATATCATTATCTTTACAGTTTTCCCTAGCAACTCTTACAGCGACAGGGTCAATATCATATGCAAAGCACTCATTAGCACCTAGCTTAGAAGCGCATATTGCAAGAATTCCGCTTCCTGTTCCGACATCAAGCACTCTTTGACCTTTCACAAGGTATTTTTCAATAAGACCGCAAACAAGTCTGGTTGTTTCGTGCGTGCCGGTACCGAAAGCCATTCCCGGATCCATTTTTACAATAATATCCGTAGGCTTTGCATCGTATTTCTCCCACATAGGAACGATAACAAGCCTTTCTCCGACTCTTACCGGGTGATAATATTTTTTCCAAGCAGTTGACCACTCTTCTTCATCAACACCGATAAGTTCAAGCTTTGCCTCAATTTTTTCATCAGCAAATCTATCTTTCAGGAAAGTTGTATATTCGTTATAATTTTTGTCATCTGGAATATAGATTGAAACAGCGCCCCTTGACTTATCTGCCTCAAGAATTTTTTCGTCAATCAAATCACCGTATACGGTTTTAAGACCTACCTCAATATCGCTGTAATCTTCAATCATAATGCCGTTATCAAGCATACTCATAATAGCGGCGGTTCTCTCAATATCGCTTGTTTTAACTTCTACTCGAAGCTGTGTCCAATTCATTATGTAATACTCCTTATCAAAAAAGAAACAATGCCGTACGCACTGCAAGGAAAATATAGCTTGGGTGGGCACGGCATTATAAGCCTTAGTTATTTAAATAGCTTCTTAAAAAATCCGCTTTTTTTAGTATTATTCTTTTCGCCAAGGCTATCGGCAAACTTACGAAGAAGTTCCTTTTGCCCGTCGTCAAGATTTTTAGGTGTTTCTATTGTAACAACAAAAATCAAATCTCCTCTGTTTTTACTGTTAACATAAGGAACGCCCTTGCCTTTTAAAGTAAAACGTGTTCCGTACTGTGTACCCTCGGGGATTTTATAAGTTTCTTTTCCTTCAAGGGTTGGAATTTCGATTTCAGCACCAAGAGTTGCCTCTGCATAAGTAATCGGAATTTCACAGTAAATATTATATCCCTCTCGTTCAAATATACGGTGAGGTCTTACACTGATTGCTACAATCAAATCACCGTTCTGACCGCCATTTCTTCCCGCATCTCCCTGAAGTCTGACAGCAACCTTCTGACCGTCGTCAATACCTGCAGGTATTGTGACCTCAAGCTTTTTGGTATTCTTTACATATCCCTTTCCCTTACAGTATGTGCAAGGCTCTTTAATCTTTTTGCCGCTTCCGCCGCAATCATCACAAGGGCGAGTGGTTTGCATCATTCCGAGCATAGTACGCTGCTGAACTCTGACCTGACCTGTACCGTGACAGGTTGAACAGGTTTCAACAGTAGTTCCCTTTTTAGCGCCTGTTGCATCACATTCGGGACATTTTTCAATCTTACCGTATGATATTTCCTTTTTGCAGCCGAAAACAGCTTCTTCAAAAGAAATAGTAACACGCTGCAACACGTCACCGCCTCGCATCGGTCCGTTTCTGCGAGAACTTTGTGAGCCGCCCATTCCGCCGCCGAAGAAACTTCCGAAGATATCACCGAAAATATCAGAAGCATCAAATCCGCCGCCAAATCCGCTAAATCCGCCGTCAAAGCCCTGACCGTCAACACCTGCGTGACCGAACTGGTCATAGCG
>JAZNAB010000172.1:0-11730 GCA_045586285.1 Candidatus Flemingiibacterium sp.
TGTCAATAGGTAAATTATATTTTTTAAAAAAATATTTAGCTTTATTACATAATAAAATAATGCTGATTATTTTTAAACTATTCTTTAGGTATACGGGCAATCCCTGATTTTACAGCACAGTCATAGACTGCTTTTGCGACAGTTGGGGCTACTTTAGGATCGAAGGCTCTTGGAATAATGTAATCAGCACTTAGTTCGTCTTCGCTAACAAGAGATGCTAAACCATATGCTGCAGCAAGTTTCATATCTTCTGTAATTTGACTGGCGCGTGCATCTAAAGCACCACGGAATATTCCAGGAAATACAAGTACATTATTAATTTGATTTTTAAAATCACTGCGTCCTGTTCCAACCACAGCGGCCCCTGCCTCAAGAGCAAGTTCGGGGGATATTTCGGGAACTGGATTTGCCATAGGGAATACAATTGCATTTTTATTCATAGATGAAATCATTTCTTTTGTAACGATATTAGGAGCAGAAACGCCGATAAATACGTCTGCCCCCTTCATAATATCAGCCAGAGTTCCATCTATTTTATTTATATTTGTTATTTTTGCTATTTCACTTTGAGATGAATTCATTCCTTCTTTTCCATCGAAAAGCGTTCCTATTTTGTCACACAGTACGATATCTTTTACACCGAGCTTCAGAAGAAATGTTGCAATAGCAATTCCGGCGCTTCCGGCACCATTTAATACGACTCTGATGTTACAAATATCTTTTTTAACAACTTTAAGTGCATTTATAAGCGCTGCACCAAGAACAATAGCTGTACCGTGCTGGTCATCGTGAAAAACGGGAATATCGCATATTTCCTTCAGCCGTCTTTCGATTTCAAAGCATCGAGGTGCTGAAATATCCTCAAGATTTATTCCGCCAAAACTACCCGACATAAGATAAATTGTGCGGACAAGCTCGTCAGTATCCTTGGTTTTTAAGCAAATCGGAATAGCATCAACATCACCGAACGCCTTGAAAAGTAAAGCTTTCCCTTCCATCACGGGCATACCTGCAACGGCTCCGATGTCACCAAGCCCAAGAACTGCAGTTCCATCAGTAATAACGGCAACAGTATTCCAGCGACGTGTCAGCTCATAGGACTTGTTTTCATCTTTTTGTATTTCAAGACAGGGGGCTGCAACACCGGGTGTATATGCTAAAGAAAGGTCTTCTTTGCTATTAATTTCAACTCTTTGAGCTACTTCAATCTTGCCTTTCCACTCATAATGCTTTTTTAATGATTCTTCTGCATAATTCATTCTAATTACCATAGCTCTCGCATAGCGAAAGCTTCCTTAGCTAAATTTTGTGGGTGGGTTTTGTGGAGCAAAATCGCTGTTGAAAAGTAGGGAGAACCACAAAACCAGGCGTGAAAAATTCTATTTTTCACCTAAAACCTCATTTTTCCCAAGGGAATACATATTGACTAAGCTTGTATTCGTTTCTGACTTTTACCATTTCTTGTTGAACGGATTCGTTTATCGGCACTCCGCTGTCCTTTCTTGAAAGCCAGATCTCATATTCCTTTTCCCCGGCAGTATATATTCTGTCTTCTCCGGGAGCTTTTTTTGATGCACGAACAGCACGAATAATATCTCCGGCTTTTTTTCTGCAAATATCTTCTCCAAGAAAATGATTTGTGTCTATAGCTATAAAGAAGTGACCGAGGTGATATGGGCGAATATTTCCATTTTCGTCCTTGCCGTCAAGGTCTTTGCCGTACATACCGTCTTGAAGGACTGAGGATAAAAATTCTACAACCATAGCAAAGCCGTATCCTTTGTATCCGCCAAGGGCTTCGCCAATTCCGCCGAGTGTTGTCAGTGCGGCTGTCCCGCTGCGTATCTTTTTTAGTGCAATACACGCATCTCCTTCAACGGCCATTCCATTGGAATCAATTATAGTTCCGGGGTGAACGGCTTCACCAATTCGCTCATAGTATTCAACCTTTCCGTTTTGTGTAATTGAGGTTGCACAGTCAAAAATAAAGTCAAAAGCTTCGTCTGTTGGAATTCCTACTGTATAAGGGTTTGTTCCAAACATTCCTTCAACTCCGAAGGTGGGGGCAACAGACGGACGGGCATTAGTACCCGTCATTCCTATACAGCCTTCCTTTGTTGCCATTGTTGCATAGTATCCTGCAATACCGTAATGGCAGGAATTACGTACAGCAACCATACCCATACCATATTCCTTTGCTTTTTTAATTGCCATCTCCATTGCTCTGTAGCCTATAACCTGTCCCATACCGTGATGACCGTCAACAACGGCCGTTGTGGGAGTTTCTTTTATAATTTCAAAGTTTGTGACGGGCTGCTGAATACCCGCAATAATTCTGTCAATATAAACGGGTTTAAAACGATTGCAGCCGTGAGATTCAATTCCTCTTCTGTCGCTTTCGAGCAGAACGTCGGTGCAAATTTTAGCATCATCTTCAGGTACACCTGCACCTATGAATGCATCTGTGATAAAGTTTTGGGCTATTTCCCAGTCTAAATTCATTTTAGGCATATTATATTCCTCGTTTCTATTGAATATTTTATTTACTTATGTTATAATACATTTGAACGATTTTGTCAACTAATATGTAAAATAACAAACAAATCGATCAAGTTTATGATTGGAAATCTTATAAAGTTTATTTATTTGATCAAAATGGAGTGTAATTATGTCATACGGAGATAGAGAAAACAGTATTCTTGAATATTTGAGAGAACATAAAACGGCAACCATATCGGAACTTTGTAACAGACTCTTCGTAAGCGAGCCTACTATGCGTCGTGATCTTGCTAGGCTTAATGATACCGGTAAAATCATAAGAACGTATGGCGGTGCAAGTTATAAAAGTGAGCTTTGCGAAAACCTTCCTTATTCATTAAGAGAAAAGGAACACTCCGAAGAAAAAATTCTGATTGCAAAAAAATGTATGGAGCTTATTTCTGACGGTGATTCTATTATGTTAGATGCTTCTTCAACAGCTGATGCTTTACTAAAATTTTTAGGCACAAAATCATCAATTGTCCTGATAACAAATAACGCCAAAGCACCGCTGACCTTATGTAATACAGGGGTAAAAACATTTGTAAGCGGCGGGGAAATAGCTCAGGATACATATGCTTATGTAGGAAATTATGCAGAAGACTTTTTTCGTTTTTTTAATGCTGATATTTGTTTTTTCTCTATCAGAACGCTAACTGTTGGTGGGTTGTTAACCGATAATGCTATATCCGAAAATGCTGTCAGAAAAATAATGCTCTCTCGTTCAAAGCGAAAGGTACTTTTAATGGACTCACAAAAAATAGGAGAACCATGCATAAATACGCTTTGTTCCCTTGACGATGTTGATAATATTGTTTGTGAAAAAGATATTTCGAAGATTATTCCTAAAACCAAGGAAAAGCTGATTATTGTTTAAATAGTGGCAGCTTGAAAGTAACGTTTTGTATGAGTAAGTGACAATTAAATAAAACATAACATAACCGCACAAAAAAGCGCACTGAATGTGCGCTTTTTCTATGCCGATTTTTATTCTTATATCTCAAATTTTCCGGATAGAAAGGTGACTTTGTCCTTTGTAACGGTCAAGATTCCGCCGTCGGTTTGACCTGTTTTTAAAATGCCGTCTTCAAGCTCTATCTTATATTCACACGGCTTGATTATCGTAACAAAGGGGGTATGTCCTGCCATTACAGCTAAATCACCCTCTGTTCCTCTCAATGATATAGAAAGAACATTTTCACGAAACAAATCACCGCTTGGAGAAGATACGGTAAGCAAAAATGTGTTCATCGTTCAACCTTCTTTGCTTTTTCAACTGCCTCGTCGATTGTTCCGACAAAGAGGAATGCAGACTCCGGTAAATCATCGTGTTTGCCTTCTATAATTTCCTTGAAGCCTCGTATTGTTTCTGCAAGGGGGACATATTTGCCTTCAAAGCCGGTAAACTTTTCAGAAACATCAAAGGGCTGTGAAAGGAAACGCTGAATCTTTCTTGCACGCTGTACAAGCAGCTTGTCATCATCTGAAAGTTCGTCCATACCCATAATTGCAATAATATCCATAAGCTCTTGATATCTTTGAATTATTCTCTGAACCTCTTTTGCTACAAAGTAATGTTCTTCACCTAATATTTCAGGTGACAAGATACGGCTTGTGGATTCAAGCGGATCTACAGCAGGGTAGATACCCTGAGAAGCTATAGCACGTGAAAGTACCGTTGTAGCATCAAGGTGTGCGAAGGTAGTTGCAGGTGCCGGGTCGGTCAAGTCATCTGCCGGTACATATACTGCTTGAATTGATGTGATTGAACCTTTTTTGGTTGAGGTAATGCGTTCCTGCAAAGTACCCATTTCATTTGCAAGTGTAGGCTGATAACCAACGGCAGAGGGCATACGTCCAAGTAATGCCGATACTTCACTTCCTGCCTGTGTAAAACGGAAAATATTATCTATAAACAGAAGCACGTCTTGCTTTTCTTCATCACGAAAATATTCCGCCATAGTAAGACCGGAAAGTGCAACTCTCATTCTTGCTCCGGGCGGTTCGTTCATCTGTCCGTAGACAAGAGTAGTATTTGAAAGAACTCCGGATTCGGTCATTTCGTTATATAAATCGTTACCTTCACGGGTACGTTCACCAACTCCTGTGAATACCGAAAGTCCTCCGTGCTGCTTTGCAATATTGTTGATAAGCTCCATAATAAGAACAGTTTTACCAACGCCTGCACCGCCAAATAAACCGATTTTACCGCCCTTAGCGTAGGGGCAAATCAAGTCAATAACTTTAATGCCGGTTTCCAGAATCTCGGTAGATGTGGCAAGTTCGCTGTAGCTTGGAGCACTGCGGTGGATATTCCAACGCTCAACCTCTTCTTCGAAAGGTTTATTATCTACTGTATCACCCAAAACATTAAATATTCGTCCGAGTGTTTTTCTTCCTACAGGCACACTTATAGGCTTTCCTGTATCTGTGACCGGTGTTCCTCGTTTAAGACCGTCTGTAGAGGACATAGCAATACAGCGAACAACATTATCTCCAATATGCTGAGCAACTTCAACTGTAAGCGTTTTTTCACCGTTTGGCATAGTTAATGCACTGTATATATTAGGCAAGAATCCTTCTTCAAAGCTGACGTCAACAACCGGACCCATTACCTGACTAACAACGCCTTTTACTTCTTGTGACATATTGTCTTATTCCTTTCCGTAATCATAAACCGCTTCCGGCAACAATTTCTGTAATTTCCTGTGTGATAGCACCTTGTCTTGCACGGTTATATTCAAGACTTAATGATGACAGCATTTCTTGTGCATTTTTATCTGCCGAATCCATAGCAACTCTTCTCGCCGCTACCTCAGATGCAACACTTTCCTTGACACAAGCCATAATAACTCCGGCAATGTATTCGGGAACAGCCTCGTTTAGTACCGTTAATTCATTAGGCTCAAAAATTGCGCTGTATGCTTCTTTATTTAAAGCTTTTTCAAGTGGTAACACCCAGGTGATTGCAGTTTCCTGCGACATCAAAGAATGATATTTTGTATAAACAATGCCGAAACGGTCAAATTTTCCCGCACAGAAGTCTTCACATACACAAGAGGCAATTTCTTTTGCATCTTTGTATGAAAAGTGTTCAGCAAGTTTGATTTTGCTATTATACCGTTCACAAGCTCGTTTTCCGATTGGAATAACGAGGGCATCATCAAAACTGCGCATTAAGCGAAACACGTTAGCATTATATCCGCCTGCAAGTCCTCTGTCACCGGCAATAACAACAAGTTGTACAGATGCTTCGCCACGTTTTGCCATATATGGACTTTTTTCACATTCACGACAAGTTGAAAGTTGTTCAACCATATCGGTGAGTGTAGCAGCATATTCACGGCTTTTCAGCATTGCTTCGGTAGATTTTCGGATCTTAGAGGAAGCAACAAGTCCCATTGCCTTTGTAAGATGCTGAGTTGAGTTTACGCTTTTAATACGTATTCTCAGCTGTTTTATATCTGCACCCATTGCTTCACCTCTGCATTTCGGCGAGAGCTGTCTTTAATGTTTCAATATCTGTGTCTTCCCAATATCCGTTTTCGATTCTTGTGAGAAAATCCACATATTTATTTTCAAGAAGCTCATATAGGGAAGTTTCGTATTCTTTTACCTTTTTAACAGGTGTGTCGTTTAAATATCCATTGATAACCGCATAAACGATAGCTACCTGACAGCCTACACGTACCGGTGAATTTCGGCCCTGTTTCAACACTTCAACAATTCTTTCTCCAAGAGCAAGTCTTGCTTTGGTGTCGGCATCAAGGTCGCTTCCAAACTGTGCAAATGCCTGTAATTCTCTGTATTGAGAGTAAAGCAGTTTAAGCTCGCCGGATACCTTTTTCATAGCTTTAAGCTGTGCAGAACCGCCTACACGGCTTACTGAAATACCCGGGTTGATTGCAGGCATAACGCCCGAATGGAAAAGCTCGGTTTCAAGGAAAATCTGACCGTCTGTAATAGAAATAACGTTTGTCGGAATATATGCCGATACGTCACCCGCCTGAGTTTCTATCAGTGGAAGAGCTGTAATTGAACCGCCGCCGTATTCAGAAGAAACACAAGCCGCACGTTCAAGAAGTCTTGAATGTAGATAGAAAACGTCACCCGGATATGCTTCACGGCCCGGCGGACGTCTGATAAGCAAGGACAGAGCTCTGTAAGCTACGGCGTGCTTTGACAAATCATCATAGATAATAAGCACGTCTTTTCCTTGTTCACGGAAATACTCCGCCATAGCGCAGCCAGCATATGGTGCTACGTATTGGAGCGGGGCTGATTCTGATGCTGAAGCAGAAACGATAATTGTATATTCCATAGCTCCTGCATTTGTAAGCTCGTTTGCAAGTTGAACAACGGAGCTGTTTTTCTGACCGATAGCTACATAAATACAAATTACGTCAGAATTTTTTTGATTAATAATTGTATCAATTGCAATCTCTGTCTTTCCTGTCTGGCGGTCACCTATAATAAGCTCACGCTGACCTCTTCCTATTGGAATCATACTGTCAATAGCCTTGATTCCTGTTTGTAAAGGCACAGATACGCTTTTTCTTTCAATAATTCCGGGGGCTTCGGATTCGATTGGACGTGTTTTATCAGTTTCAATATCGCCTTTTCCGTCAATTGCTACTCCAAGGGCATTAACAACACGTCCAAGAAGCTTTTCACCTACGGGTACTGATAATACTCGTTTTGTACGATGAACAGAGCTGCCCTCACGAATATTATTGTTATTGGAAAGCAGAGCAACAGATACCGTTTCGGTTTCCAAATTCTGAGCCATTCCATAGCTTCCGTCTTCAAATTCCAAAAGCTCGTTTGCCATACATTCACGGAGTCCGTAAACACGGGCGATTCCGTCGCCTACCAGAATGACAGTTCCGGTTTCCTTCATTTCAAGGCTTGATTTATAGCTTTTTATTTGTTCTTTAATGACATTACTGATTTCTTCAGGTCTTGCATTCATTTGCCTATCACTTCCTTTACCTGCTGTAATCGGTGGCGAATACTGCCGTCTGTAATATTATCTTCTGTTTCTAGTACAACACCGCCGATTAGTTCGGGGTCTATTTGATATTCCATAATAACAGTACATTTGTTGATTTCTTCAAGCTTATTTTTTAACCGTTCTTTTTCAAGATCAGTTAAAGAAACGGCACTTTTGACTTTTACAGTCAAAATATGCTTTGATGCTTCAAGTAAATCCTCGAATGCTGTTACTGCCTCAAAAAAATATTCAAGACGTCGCTTTTCGCACATTAGCTGCAAAAATGACACAATATTTTCGTGTACCTTATCGTCGAATATTGTTTTTATTGAATCTAATCTTTTTTTGAGAGGAATATTAGGCGATGTTAAAAATGCCAGATAATCCGGTTCACTTCCGAATGTATCCGATAATAGCTTTAAATCCTCAAAATAAGCTTCTGTGCTGTTTTCTTCAGATGCGAGCATATATAATGCTGTTCCATATTCTTTAGCAAGCTCATTCATTGACGTTCTCCAATTTCTCAATGAAAGAATCAATAAGAGCACGATGATCTTCGGTGTTTATTTCTCTTTCAAGCAATTTTTCGGAAATCGCACCGGAAACTTCCACTATTTCTCGTTTTATGCCGTCAGCAGCTTTCTTTCTTTCAAGAATAGCCTCTTCCTCGGCTTGACGGATAATCCCATTAGCACGGCTTTGAGCTTCGGTAACAATTGTGTCACTGCGCTTTTTAGCGTTTTCGGTGGCGGTTTTCATAATTTCATCTGCCTTAGCTTTTGCGCCTGACATTGTTTCTTCCCACTTAATGCGATTTTCATTAGCTGAAGCCTCGGCTTGTTCTGCCGCAGTATAGTGCTTTTCAAGCTCAGCTTGACGTGCTGCGAGAACATTTTTTACAGGCTTATAGAGGAACTTTTTAATAATGAAAAAAAGTAAGCCAAGGTTGATAAGAGAAATCAAAATCTGCCAAATATTGACGGATATGACATCTAAGTTTTGCATATTTTGTAATTCTCCTTACATGCCAATTGCTCTAAGTAAAATATTTACAAAAATGTTAGGTGCAACAAAGATTAAAAGTATAGCAATAACGAGCGCATAAAGACCTGTAGTTTCAGCAATTGCACAACCCATTAACATTGTACTTGTAACTGAGCCTTTGCTTTCCGGCTGACGACCTATTGCTTCACAAGCCTTTGCAACTGCATTACCTTCACCGATACCGGGGCCTATACCGGCAATCATTGCACATCCTGCTCCAAGAGCACATCCACCTAAAATAATACCAATAGCGAGTTCTAACATAATTATATAACCTCCGTTTTTTCTTTTTTAATTTTATTTTTTTTCTTTTCAAAATATAAATCCGCCGGAAATCCTCCGGAAACGTACATCATAGTCAGCATAGCAAAAATATATGCTTGTAAACAACCGCTGAATACGTCAAAGTAAATTGACAGAATAGCGGGAAGTCCTATTTGAAGGAAGGGAATATCTCCTAAAAATCCGGGCAGCCAACCAAGCAGAAGCCCTGAAAGATTTTGAAGAGCATATGCAATCAGTACCGATATTACCGAGCCTGATAGTACATTGCCGTAATGACGGAATGCCATTGACACAGGCGTTGCAATTTCACTTATAAGATTCATCGGTGTAAGTAAAACCGGTTCGGCAAAGCTTTTCATATACTGAATAGGGCCGCATTTAAACTTGTAGTAGGTTATCAGTATAAAGACAAGTACCGCCCAACCCGCAACTACATTTAAATCCGAAGTGGGTGCATACAGTCCGAAGAGAGTTAAAAGACTTGAAAGAGCGGACAGCGCCATAATTGACATAATGAATGGGGAAAATCCTGCAAAAAAACTTCCCATACTATCTTCGACAAGCTTGTCTACCTTTTCTACAATCCATTCTGCAAGGTGCTGTCGTACACTTATTTTACGTGTTCTCAAATCGTGAGTCAAGAATAAACTCAGTCCGATAATAGATACCATAACAAGCCAAGAATTTATCTGTGATTCTGTTATAATCAGATTTTGTATCGGCATTGGAATGTCAAAATAGATTTGTGCACCGGATATGTTGACACCATCGCCGCCGGGCTTTGTCAGTACCTTTAATATAATACCTGCAAGTATAGGTATAACCATCATACTGATATATAAAATATCTGCCGCTATAAAGCTGCGGCGTCTACTATTCATAGAGTTCACCTCTTTTTCTGCTACTATCATTTATCACCCTTATTTAACAACGGCCGAAGAGCAATTGCAACACGTGGAAATAACAAGGGTATAATTACTGCCCAAATATTAAAGCACGGCAAAACAATACCTATTATTGCGATAACAAGTATCATTAAATTGCGATAAATCTGAGATAATTTTATTATATTCTTAGCTTCTTTTTCATCTTTTTGAACGGCTTTTTGCACTCCTATTCCCATCAGGAAAAAGTTAAGCACGGCAGTAAAATACCCTAACAGATTGCCAAGCAGAACTGTATAGTCCCAAAAACCGACAATCAAGAATACAGACTGCATAAGTAAGCTTAGCACAGCCGCCATTGATGCTATAAATAAAGATTCTTTTTTTACAGTATTATCTATTTTCATTATGATATCCACCATTTTTTCATACATCATCTATTATAACACAAAAAAATTAATATTTCAACTGTTTTAACATAATAAATTAATATTATTTTATTTACTTCTTCTCCAAAGGGACGGGCTGAATAAAATTAATATTGGGAAAATTTCAAGTCTGCCGAGAATCATATCAGCACACAGTATCACTTTACCAAAATTTGAAAACATACTGTAATTACCTACAGCTCCTACCATATCAAATCCGGGACCGATATTGTTAAAACAAGCAACTACGGCTGAAATGGTTGTTTCAAAATTAAAGTTATCAAATGAAAGCATAATTGTTGAAATTACAACAATTGCACAGTAAGCAGCAAGATATATATTTACACTGTGAACTACATCGGTTGGTACAACTTTTCCGCCTACACGAATAAGCTTAACGCTGTTTGGGTGAATCAGCTTTTTGATTTCTTTGGCTATTGATTTGAAAAATATAATCATACGGGATATTTTAATTCCGCCGCCGGTAGAACCTGCACAAGCGCCTATAAACATTAGCATAAACAGAATCATTTTTGAAAAAGTGGGCCATAAATTAAAGTCTGTTGTTGCAAATCCTGTTGTAGAAAAAATAGATGCCACTTGGAATGCGCTGTGATGCAGTGCAGAGCCGAATGTTTCACAAAAAGCTGATCCGGCAAGATAAATATTGACTGCAATCGCACCGATAGACACCAAAACTATTCCAAGAAAAACACGAAGCTCCGTATCTTTATATGCAGCACGGAATTCTTTTGTTATAATCAAATAAAAAATATTGAAATTAACAGAGAAAAGCAACATAAAGACGGTTATAACGCTTTGCAAATAAATGCTGTCATATGCTGCGATGCTGTTATTGGTAATTGCAAATCCTCCCGTACCCGCTGTTCCGAATGAAATGGTAAGAGAATCAAAGAGAGGCATTCCGCCTATAAGTAACAGTATAACCTGCAAGAATGTCATAAAAATGTAAATTGAATATAAAATTCTTGCAGTACTGCGCATTTTAGGAACAAGCTTACCTACAGATGGACCGGGGCTTTCCGCACGAAGAATATGAAGGGAAACACCGCTGCCGGCAGATTTCGGTAATATAGCAAGTATAAATACAAGAACACCCATTCCGCCAACCCAATGAGTAAAGCTTCTCCAATAAAGTACAGAGCGGGGAAGTGCCTCTATATCTGTCAAAATACTTGCGCCTGTTGTGGTAAAACCGGATACTGTTTCAAAAAAAGCATCTAAATATTGCGGGATAGCACCGCTCAGCGTAAATGGAATAGCGCCGATCAGTGATAATGCAATCCACGATAATGACACTATAAAAAAGCCGTCTTTTGCATAAAGGGTAGGGCTGTTTGTCTTCAGAAATATTAAGGATATCCCGATTAAAAGAGATATACAAAGTGTAATTCCAAATGCAATAGCGGAGCTGTGCTCACCGTAAATGAAAGCAATTATCAGCGACGGGAGCATAAATATTCCCTCTATTGTTAATAAGTATCCCAGGTATTTTAGTGTAATTCTTTTGTTCATCTTATTACTATACCTTTTCTTA
>JAZNAB010000173.1:0-7466 GCA_045586285.1 Candidatus Flemingiibacterium sp.
CGAAGCGCACTCAGCTCTCACACCAACCACCAAAATTCCCGACAAAAACAAACTTTCACCTGATGAGGCAATTGTTTACGGTGCCGTACTGCGTCGATTTGTCGCTGTATTTTGTGAATATGACGCCATAGTAAACAAAACCGAAATAAAAATCAGTGTTGGAAATCCTGCGGAAAATGGGGAAGAATTTACGCTCAAAGGCACTGTAATGATTGAACAGGGTTGGACAAAATATGACGACTATACCTCAAAGGATAAAATATTGCCGAATCTTAATAAAGGCGACACTGTTAATATAAATTTTGTTCCGGCAGAAAAAATGTCAACTCCACCAAAACACTATACAATTGAAACTCTTAACAATTATCTCAAGAATCCTTTCCGTGATGAGCTTTCAAAGAAAGATGATGAAGTTGATGATGCAGAGGAGTACCGTGCAATTTTTGAAGGACTTGAGCTTGGTACAGAGGCTACAAGAACACAGATAATCGACAATGCAAGAAATTCCGGCTATATTGAACTGAAAAAAGATGTTTACACAATATTACCCGACGGAGAATTTTTGGTTGACAGCCTTGGAAGTATTGGTATCGGTATGGATAAATACAAAACCGCAGAGCTTGGAAAAGCACTAAAAAAGGTTTACAGAGGGGAACTTTCTGTTGTCGGTGCTACAGAGATTGCTAAAGAGGAAATTTCACATATTTTCAGTCTTTCAGATGCACCCGATTCAAGCGGATTTGCTGGTGATATTGTTGGTAAATGCCCGATTTGCAGCTGCGACGTTGTGCGTACACGAAGAGGATATAGCTGCAGCGGATATAAGGAAGGCTGTAAGCTTACAATATGGGATACAATTGCAGGCAGAAGAATTTCTAAATCTGAAGCCAAAGAACTTTTAACTTGCGGAATTACAGAAACTCTTAACGGATTTATATCAAAAAAAGGTAACCGTTTTTCTGCAAAGCTAAAGCTTGAAGACGGGAAAACTAGTTTTATATTCGACAATAAAAATACTTACAACAGCACATTGCCAAAAGTCAATAATGAGACAAAAGAGCCTGTACTAAAAGAGGGAATCCCCGTAGATTACAGCTTTATGTAAGGGCATATTAACGAGATTTTGCAGAAAGGAAAAGGTCAAAACGGTTGTTAAAATGAAAAAATATGATTATATATTGTTTGATCTTGACGGTACTATTACAGACCCATTTTTTGGTATCACAAAATCGGTTCAGTATTCACTGAAAAAATTCGATATTGAATCGGAGCTTGAACAATTGCGAAGCTTTATCGGCCCGCCGCTTATCGATTCATATATTGAATATTTTGGGTTTGACGAAGAAAAAGCAAAGCTTGCGGTTGAATATTATCGGGAATACTATCGTGATAAAGGGATTTTTGATATTACTGTTTATGATGGAATCAAGGAGCTTGTTAAAAAGCTTTCAAGTAATGGTAAAAAAGTTATTTTAGCAACGTCAAAGCCCAAAATTTTTGCGGATATGATTCTTGAGAAGCTTGAAATTAAGGACTTTTTTGCGGCAACCTTTGGCAGTGAGCTTGATGGAACAAGAGTTAAAAAAGGCGATGTCATTGCATATGCCAATGAAAACTATCCTTTTATTAAAGATAAAGCTATAATGGTGGGTGACCGAAAACACGATATTATCGGTGCACATCAGAATGGAATTGCTTGTGTCGGCGTTTTATACGGATATGGTTCTATGGAAGAATTTATTGAAAATAACGCTGATTTAATCGTAAAAGATGTAAAGGAGCTTGAATCTATACTTTTATAATATTGAATAAATAAACTCCGGATCGGTAAAACTATTTTTGATCCGGAGGCTTTTTTATGTTTAAAAGCCTGATTTTTATAAAAGTAGGTGAACAGAATGAATATGAGTGACAAAGCATATAAAAAATATGTGGAAAAACGTGCAACAAAATCAGATTTATTTCTTGATGTTATAAAGGCTTTTATTTGCGGGGGACTAATTTGTATTATCGGGCAAGGCTTCCGTGACCTTTACACTGCTCTTGGAATTGGTGAAGAAAATGTGAAATCACTTGTTCCGGTTACGCTTATATTTATAGCATCTTTATTGACAGCACTAAACGTATTCGATGATATAGCAAAGTTCGCCGGTGCAGGTACACTTGTTCCTATTACGGGTTTTTCTAATGCAGTTACGTCACCTGCTCTTGATACAAAAGCAGAGGGATTCATTTTAGGGGTTGGCGCAAAGATTTTCATAGTCGCAGGCCCTGTAATTTTATACGGTACACTTGCATCATTTATTTATGGGATTATACTTTATATAGTGGGGTGCTTTTAATTGAGTGAAAATATTATAAAATTAAGAAACCGCCCTTCTGTTTTATCATATTCGAGCGTTGTCGGAAAAAAAGAATCTGACGGTCCTCTCGGTACTCTATTTGATTATATTGATAAAACGGATACATTTGATATGCCGACGTGGGAACAGTCCGAGGGGGAAATGCAAAGAATAGCATTTAATATTGCTTTGGAAAAGGGCGGATTTACTCCGAGAGATATTGATACTATTTTTGCCGGTGATCTTGTAAATCAGTGTACATCAAGCGGATATGGACTTGCAAATTTTGATGTTCAGTTTTTTGGTCTGTACGGTGCTTGTTCAACAATGGCAGAATCATTGATACTTGCTTCTATGCTGGTTGACAGAGGTATATATAAACACACAGCCGCAATTACGTCATCGCATAATTGTTCGGCGGAGCGGCAATTCCGTTTTCCGCTTGAATATGGTGGGCAAAGAACTCCGACGGCACAGTGGACCGTCACCGGTTCTGCGGCAGTTATACTTGGAGAACACAACAAACCGCCATATATAGCTGATGTTATGGCAGGTAAGGTATGTGACAAGGGAATAAATGATACCGCAAATATGGGGGCGGCGATGGCGCCTGCCGCTGCAGATACTCTTCTCAGGTATTTTAATGAGTCAGGAAAATCCCCCGACGATTTTGATAGGATCTTTACAGGTGATCTTGGCGTTGAGGGAAGCGGAATACTAATTGATCTTCTTGGTGAAAAAGGATATAATATAAAGAATGTTCACAGGGATTGCGGAATGATAATTTACGACTTAAAAAAGCAGGATGTTCACGCTGGGGGATCGGGCTGTGGGTGCAGCGCAACTGTTTTGACTTCTTATATTATTCCAAAAATGAAGAAGCTTGAATTTAAAGAGGTTTTATTTATGGCTACAGGAGCTATGATGAGCCCGACAAGTATTCAGCAAGGCTTAACAATTCCGTCAATAGCTCATCTTGTACATTTTACAATGAGTGACAATTTGGAATAAAGAAGGAACATTAATTATGGATAATATTCTTGAATATGTATGGGCGTTTTTTGTTGGCGGAACGCTTTGTGCTATAGCTCAGATTTTAATTGACAAGACTAAACTTACCCCTGCGAGAATACTTGTGTTTTACGTTGTAGGAGGAGTGATTTTAACCGGGATCGGACTATATGAGCCGTTAGTCAAATTTGCCGGGGCAGGTGCAACCGTACCTTTGACGGGATTTGGTTATTCACTTGCAAAAGGAGTCGAAAAGGCAGTCGCCGAGAGGGGACTGATTGGTGCACTTACGGGGGGACTAACAGCGACTTCGGCGGGAATCAGCGCAGCTATCGTTTTTGCGTGGTTTGCAGCATTACTGTTTAAAGGGAAGCCCAAAAGATGAAAAAGAGCTGTCGCATATGCGACAGCTCTTAACTTATTTTAGCGTCCGCAACCGGTATTACCGCAGCAGAAGATAATGAGAAGTGCAATGATAATAAGCCATACGCACTTGTCGTCGAAAATATTGCAAAGACAGTTATTCATAAATTCCCTCCGAATTAAGCACCGTAGTGCATTTGAGAGCTCAGTCGATTAACGACCGATTTTTCTCTCTAATACATATTATGAAGGAGGAATAATTTTGACACAACCCTGCTGAGCTATTATATTTTTTCAAGTTTAAGATGATCTATTTCAAGAAAAGCTCGTGCGGCAAGTTCACTATCTGTAGGAATATCTTTGGAAGCACCGCAATTTCTGCAAAAAACTTTAACGTGGTCGTCTGATACCGCAACAGAATAGTCACCGTCATCACAACAGCAGCTAATATCCTTGTTTTCTATCAGATCGTTAATAACAAACATAACCATATCATATATAGATGTGTCACAAGGACTTTCGTCGTCATCTTTGTCGATAGTATTCATATTTTCATAAAAGGCAGTTAAGTCTTCAACTCCCATTTGTTTAAGCATTTGTACAAGCTCATTTTCGGATTTTTCAAGGGCTGCTGAAACTGCCGACTCGCTTCCGATAAATACAAGCTCCATTGCAGAGTAAGGACAAGGATATATAAAAAGATCCTTTTCAAAAAACAGCTTTTCACTAATTTGGAAGGTGTGTTCACTTGCGCAAAGCAAACAAGGAACGGTAATTCGAAGTTTTCCGTCGTTGGTTTGAGAGATAACAAGTTCACTTGCTCCGCAAGAACATTTGAGTTTTTTCATAGCACCTGAAAGAGCAAATACACCAACCATACTTTTAACACCTGATGCACAAAATGGGCAACGATAGGCAATGCAGGTTTCACGGGAATTAAGTATCATAAATTATATCCTTTCGAAGAATGATCGCTTTTATTATATATAATTATAACATAAAAATTTGCGATGTGTCAAGCTTTACAATATATGTCTTGACAAGGCAAAAAAAAGGGTATATAATTAATTGTATGATATTTTTTTATGTATGAAAGGGAATAAAATTGTCTAATAAAGATTGTAATAAATGTAAAAAGACCTCTATAGGAGGACAAGCTCTTATTGAGGGTATTATGATGCGAGGGCCTAAAAAAACTGCTATGGCTGTAAGAAATCCAGCAGGTGAAATTGTCCTTGAAGAGTGGGCGACCTCAAACGGTAAGCTTTCTCCATTATATAAAATCCCGGTAATCAGAGGCGTATTTAACTTTATTGCTTCGATGAAGGTTGGCTACAAGGCACTTATGCGATCTGCAGAAATTGCGATGCCTGAGGAAGCAGAGCTTACAGAAGCAGAAAAAAACAAAGAATCAAAATTAACTGCCTTTGCGGCAGGAATTGGCGGTGTTCTCGGCGTTGTATTATCCGTATTTTTATTTATTTATCTTCCGTCGCTTTTGTTTGGGCTTCTTGCAGATGCAATTCCTTCTTTAAATGTAAGAATTATTCGAAGCGTTTTTGAAGGCGTTTTTCGTATATTACTATTTATTGGTTATGTATGTCTTATGTGCCTTATTAAAGATGTGAAACGTACATTTGAATATCACGGAGCAGAGCATAAAACTATTTTTTGCTATGAAGCCGGACTTGAACTGACAGTTGAAAATATTAAACATCAAAAACGTTTTCACCCACGCTGCGGCACATCATTTCTAATTTTAATGTTGATTGTCGGTATTGTTATTTCGATGTTCATTTCCTTTGAAAATCCGATTATTCGTACAGTGATAAAGCTCTTGCTTCTTCCGCTTACAATGGGTATTGGTTATGAGCTTATTAAGCTTTGCGGAAGACACGATAACGTGCTTACAAGAATTATTGCTGCCCCTGGTATGTGGCTTCAGAGGATTACTGTTCACGAGCCTGACGAGCGTATGATTGAGTGTGCAATTGTGGCTATGAAAGCGGTAATTCCTGAAAATTCGGAAGAAGATAAGTTTTAAATATAAAGTCCCCGAAAATCTTTCGGGGACTTTTATTATTTAAGATTAACCCAGCAGTACATCAGATACTAACATAACACAAAAGCCTACGAGCAATGCATATGTTGCACCCATTTCAGAACCGTGAGAATGAGTTTCCGGGATCATTTCATCACTGATAACGTAAAGCATTGTACCTCCCGCAAAAGCGAGTGCAAAAGGCAGAATGGCTGACGAAATATTAACCGCAAAGAAACCAACCAAAGTTCCGAGCACTTCTACAGCGCCGGTAATTAGCGCAATAACCAATGTTTTTGATTTGGAAACTCCCGCTGCCAACATTGGCCCGATTATAACCATACCCTCGGGAATATTCTGTAGAGCAATACCACCGGCAATAATAAGAGCGCCCGCGGTATCTCCTGAGCCAAATCCGACACCTGCCGCAATTCCCTCTGGAAAATTGTGTATGGCGATTGCCGTCACAAACAGCAATACTTTACTGAGGCTTGTATTGGCGTGTGGCTCGATGTCGCTGCCCACTATTTTATGAAGGTGCGGCACAATTTTATCAATAAGATTTAAGCAAAGCGCACCGGCAAAAATACCTGCAACGGTTATGAATATACCGCTTTTTCCGCCATATTCCAAAGAGGGCATAATAAGACCGATTATTGCTGCAGAGAGCATTACTCCTGCCGCAAACGATAGTATTATATCTGAAAACTTATGAGATATATTTTTAAAAGAAAAGCCGATAAGTGAGCCGAATACTGTTGCAGCACCAACTCCTAATGCCGTTATTAAAACAAGCTCCATACTATGTACTCCGTCACAAAAACATTATTTATGTAAGGGTTGCTGTATTTTAACTAAACAACCCTACAGGATCAATTTATTCTTCCGGGCTAAAATCGTCTTTGCCTACTGAGCATAAAGGACATTCAAAATCATCAGGTAAATCTTCAAATTTTGTACCGGCTGCAATACCGTTGTCTGCATCTCCTAATTCTTCATCATATACCCAACCGCATACATTACATACATATTTCATAATAAAAACATTCCTTTCTTCTCTTTTTTGAGATTTTAAGTTTTATGAAAAAGCTTTTGGAAGATTATATCAAGCTTTAATCAATTATTTATAATACGAGTGATGGCGGAGTATAAATTCTTGCACCAAGCTCGTTATTTAACATATATAAGCTCTTAGGATCTGAGCCAAAAAGCTCCATTTTAGATATGAGGTCGTTAGCATTTGTTTCTTCCTCACCCTGTTCCTTTACAAACCAGTCAAGGAACTGCATAGTGCGAAAATCTTTTACTTCATAGGCTGCTGCATATATGTCATTAATGAGAGAAGTAACGTATTCTTCGTGCTCAAGTCCTGCCTTGAGAACATCTATATTACAGGTGAATACTTTACTTGGCTTATCTATTGCTTCAAGAGTAACACTTGCATTGTTGTTTTGCAGATATTGATAAAACAGCATTGCGTGGTCACGTTCTTCTTGTGCTTGAATCATATACCAATTTGCAAATCCATCAAGATTATGAGCTTTAAAGTAATTTGAAAAATCAAGATAGAGATACGCCGAATAAAATTCTTTGTTGATCTGAGCATTCAAAAGCTCGTGTACTTTTTGATTTAACATATTATAAAATCCTCTCTTAAGTATTATTTTATTGGTTCAAAGTCTGCAGCTCCGTGTTTGCACAAAGGACAG
>JAZNAB010000174.1:0-4447 GCA_045586285.1 Candidatus Flemingiibacterium sp.
TAAGCAAATAATGCTGTATAATAAAATGTATTTTAATATTATCTTAAATTTTGGAGGTACTTTACAATGGTAGTAGCCGGAGATTTTAAAAACGGTATCACATTCGAAATGGACGGACAGGTGCTTCAGGTTGTAGAATTCCAGCACGTTAAGCCCGGAAAGGGTGCTGCTTTTGTCAGAACAAAGATGAAAAATGTTATGACAGGTGCAGTTACTGAACGTACATTCAACCCAACCGATAAATTTGAAAATGCAATTGTTGACAGAAACTAGGTGCTGTTTCTCTACAACGATGGCGATCTTTATTACTTTATGGATATGGAATCTTTTGAACAGCTTCCTATCGGTCCTGACAAGCTTGGAGAAAACTTCCGCTTTGTTAAGGAAAATATGATGTGTAAAATTATTTCCTACAAGGGAAATGTATTTTCTGTTGAGCCGCCTATGTTTGTTGAGCTTGAAGTAACCGATACTGAGCCCGGATTCAAGGGTGACACAGCAACAGGCGCATCTAAGCCTGCAACTCTTGAAACAGGTGCAACAATTAAAGTTCCGTTGTTTATAGACATCGGTACTGTAATCAGAATTGATACAAGAACAGGCGAATATCTCGAGAGAGCATAATTTGCTACTTATCCAAAAAATTTTTATACGGAAAGGAAATTCATATTATGACACTTACCGAGAAAGCCACATATCTCCAGGGACTTGCTGAAGGACTTAAGATTAACGAAGAAACTGCAGAAGGAAAGCTTCTTGTAAAGATGCTTGAGCTCGTTGGCGATATGGCTGACAAGATTGATGCGCTTGAAGATGAGCTTGATACACATTACGATTATCTTGACGAGCTTGATCACGATCTTGGAGAGCTTGAAGAAGAGTTTTATGATCTTGAAGACGAGTGTGACTGTGACGATTGCGATTGCGATGATGAATGTGATTGCGACTGTGACTGTGATGACGAAGAAGAAGTTTTTTACGAAGTTATTTGTCCTGCTTGCGGAGAAAAAGTTTACTTTGACGAAACTGTAGATCCTTCTGAAGTAACTTGTCCCGCTTGTAACGAAAAGTTTGACTGCGTTTGCGACGAGTGCGATGACTGTGACGAATGTGACAGCGATTGCTGCGATTGTGAATAATTATAATGATTAAAAAAATGCTCCCATTTAATATATGGGAGCATTTTTTTAAAATATACTTGACAAATATAGCATAATATGGTATAATTAAATTACTCCAAATAGAATAATCGATAGGGGTGCAGTTTTCTGCTGAGATGGCATACGCCAAACCCTCTGAACCTGTACGGGTAATTCCGGCGTAGGGATTCGTAAACTGATATTTATATCAGATTATCTAACGCAATGATGCTCCGAACAAGGTTATTTTGTTCGGAGAATTTTTTGTTAGCTGCAAAAAGCAGCAGATTGGAGAGGTTATGAAAAACCCAAAAGTACGCATTTTAACTTATTCTGCAATTTTAATTGCAATGTCCACTGTATTAAGCTTTATTAAGATTTATCAAGCTCCATACGGTGGATCGGTAACGCTTCTTGCAATGCTTCCGGTGTCACTTGTTGGATTAATGTTTGGTGTGAAGTGGGGCTTTGGCGCAGCGTTTGTTTTTTCGGTTATACAGTTGATAGCAGGGAACTGCTTTGCTTGGGGACTTACACCGGCTGTACTTGTTGTTTGTATTTTATTTGATTACATTATACCTTACACATTTTTAGGTGTTACAGGATTCTTCAAAAGCGATTCCAGAATTAAAATGTTATCCGGCGTAGGTCTTGCGGTTGTTTTGAGAACAATCTGTCATTACGTTACAGGAGTTTCTATTTGGAAAGAATCAATGCCGGAAGAGTTCACAAATGTGTATTTGTATTCTGCAGTGTACAACGGATTCTATATGATTCCGGAGCTGATCTTTACAGTTGTAGGAACGCTCATACTTTTATCAATACCGCAATTTTATAAATCAGTTCCAGAAAATAAACTCTAATTACCAAAAAGGAAGTCAGGGCGTATCCGGTCTTCCTTTCCTTTTCCACCCACGTTATTATACAAAATGCAAATTTTGTATAATTGAGGGTAGAGGTAAATAGTAGAAAATACCTAAAATATTGGATTTACAGTCAAATAATCGATCTTCTCAATTCTCCGTAATATGCTAATTATTAAGTTTTATAGACAGTAAGTTTTATAAATACAATAAACTAAACCTCAGCGGCTTTTGCTGAGGTTTAAAGTCTGATTATAAAATTACATATTTTCCTGCAGTCGATAGAAATTCTTCAAACGTGTATTTGTACATTCCTGATATTCCCACAAGCTCCTACAGACCAATTAATCATTAAGACAAGCATATGCAATATTTATAAGACGTGGCTGGTACCATTCTTCACGTGGGTTTAATGTGTGCTGTACAAAGAAAACTCCAAGACGCTCGTTAGTATCCATTATTATTGAAGCGCCTGCAGCTCCTCCCCAACCGAATTCTCCGAGGTTTGCAATTGATCCGGATTTTGCCTTGTCGATGTGTGTACGGACTCCCAAACCGTATCCATATCCTATTAAGTTACTCCAATTGTAATTCTTGATTTGTTCACAATTTAGTCTATTTGTCTTCATAAGTTCAACTGCGTGAGGAGATAAAATTCTGTTATTGTTAGCTCCAAGACCGCCGCTGGAAAGTGCTGCCGCAAGTTTAGCATAATCATTAACTGTAGATATTATGCCGCCTCCGGCACTGTCAAATTCGGCTCTGTTTGAGAAAAATGAATCATTAATTTTGCTGACTTCACGAAAATGACCGATATTCCCTTTTCCCAATTGTTGAGCCTTGACTATATCCATCGTTTCAATATTAATGATGTCATTTTCAAAAACATACATAGGGGCCATTTTGTCAAGTATTTCAGGAGTGCTGTGGAAAAACGTATTATTCATATCAAGGGGCTCAAAAATGTTTTCCCTTACGTAATCACGGTATTTTTTGCCCGTGATTATAGAAATAACTCCACCCATAATATCGTGTGACATAGAGTATTTCCACTTTGTTCCCGGCTCATAATCAAGAACCAATTTGGAAGCTTGACGAGCAAAAATATCTGTATTACAAACTCCGTCGGTCATAGTAATGACGTCGTCAATAGGCGGCTGGTTGAATCCGTAATTGAAGCCTGCTGTCATAGATAATAAATCACCTATAGTAATCGGATTCTTGGCCTCGTCAATATTGCCGTCCTCGCGTTTTACAGCCATATGACGATATTCGGGGAGATAATCATACAAAGGATCATTAACCATAATAATCCCTTTTTCAATAAGCTGTGCGGCGGCTGTAGCAAGGGTTACTTTAGAACAGGAGTAGATGTTGAAATATTCATCGCCGACCATTTTTTTGCCTGTATTTAAATCGGAAACGCCCGCCGAATATGTATACACAAGTTTACCGTCTTTATATACGGTGACTGAACAGCCTGGAGTACGCTCAGACGCCATATAATCAAGAAATTTTTTAAGTTTTGTAAAATTCATTATTTTCTCCGAAAAAACAGGTTTTTATATTTTAATTATACATTAAACTTCCCTTTTTGTCAATAAAAAAAGAACCCGAATAATCGGGTTCTTTTTTATGTTAATTAGTTGGTAGCTTCAACAACTTCTTCAGCTTCAACAACTTCTTCAGGAACAACAACTTCAGCTTCAGCTGCGTGACGCTTGAGAACGAGGAGAAGCATCATAAAGCCTGCTGCACCGCTAGTTGAATTCTCTTCATCTACACGAACAAAGGATCTTGTAAGTGACAAATTGAAGTTCTTAACGTCGTAAGAGAAATCTCTGTGGTCTGGCCAAATAGACATAGCATCTGTGCCGCCATCTGTGTATGTATATGCTACACCTGTACCAGCACTAACTGATGAGTATGCAGTATACATCTTTTCGTCGCCGTAAATGTCTGCAATCTGTACAGTAGAGCCACCAACTGTGGTTTCGCCTGCAATTCCGTTAATGCCTAAAGCAGTTGCTTCGGTCTTAATGGACTCGATTGTAGGAGTTACGTTACCACCGCCAAGGGTGATTGCGTCGAATGTCCAAGTTTCGCCTTCAGGAACAGTAAATGTGTATGTGAGTGTATTCCATAAAACGTCAAACTTAGCTGCTGTGGTATCCTGTGCGGACATTGCTGTGTTAGCAACAGGTGTAAGTACAAGATCACCTGTAGGAGTTGAAGTTCCGTCTACGATTACGTTCAAGCCAGTAATGGTTGTAACAATTTCACCATAGCTGAATGCATTCAATGCATTGTTAATATGGTATTTGTGGTTAGCTGTATATGATGCACCAGCAGTATCATATGCATAGGGTGCACGGCCAGCACCGCCGTATGAACCCTTCTGTTCAGCAACACCTCTGTAATCATAACCATAGTAGGAGTAGAGGT
>JAZNAB010000175.1:0-22533 GCA_045586285.1 Candidatus Flemingiibacterium sp.
GCCGCCCCCTTTGCCGTCGGACGCTCACAACGGTTGCCGCCTATAAACTTTCTGCCGCTATCAAAGGTGTTTACAGTAAGTCTGCAATGATTTTCGCAAAGTCCGCAGCTCACAGCCTTAACCTCATGGGTAAATTTCTCAAGTGCCAAAAGACTTAAAAGACTGCTTTTTTCCTTTTGACAGTCCTTTGCGTAAATCGCCGCACCGTATGCACCCATAAGTCCGGCAATATCAGGCCGAACAACGTTTCTTCCGATTTCCTTTTCAAAGGCACGAAGCACCGCGTCGTTTAAAAATGTTCCGCCCTGTACCACAATATTCTCCCCAATGGCATCGGCACTTGCGGCACGAATTACCTTATAAAGCGCATTCTTTACAACTGAAATGGAAAGTCCCGCAGAAATATTGTCTATAGTTGCGCCGTCTTTTTGTGCTTGTTTTACGGAAGAATTCATAAAGACTGTGCATCTTGAGCCAAGGTCAACGGGTGCTTTTGCAAAAAGTCCGTCACGGGCAAAATCGGCAATATCCTTACCAAGAGCTCCCGCAAATGTCTGCAAAAATGAGCCGCAACCCGAAGAACAAGCTTCATTCAGGAAGATATTATCAATCGCTCCGTTCTTGATTTTAAAGCATTTTATATCCTGTCCGCCGATATCAATAATAAAATCAACCTTCGGCATAAAGGTCTTTGCGGCAAAAAAGTGAGCCATAGTTTCAACAAGCCCAAAATCCACAGAAAAGGCATTTTTTATAATTTCCTCGCCATATCCCGTAACAGCCGATGCGCAAATTTTTATATCCGGATATTTTTTGTAAAAGTCAATAAGGAAATCCTTTATACACGGCACAGGATTGCCGTTGTTGGATTTATAAAGAGAGCAGATTATTTTTCCGCTATTGTCCGTAACCACAGCTTTAACGGTTGTTGAACCTGCATCTATTCCGAGATATGCATCTCCTTTATAGTCCTCAGGCAAGCTGTATGCTACCGATGCTTTTTTGTGACGGGCACAAAAGTCCTCATACTCCGCTTCATTTTCAAAAAGAGGCGCACAAGCAACGTATTTTCCGTCAGTACGGCAGCCACGAATCCGCTCAAGAGTCTCTTTAAGAGTAACTCCGTCCTCTCCCGAAAGACCAAATGCCGCTCCCATCGCCACAAAATAAAGTGAATTTTCGGGACATTCTCCAACAAGTCCGAGCGCTTTATCAAACGAAGCTCTCAGCATATCCATAAATGTAAGCGGACCGCCGAGATAAAGAACTTTTCCCTCTATTGCTCTGCCCTGAGCAAGACCTGCAATAGTTTGGTTTACCACAGCCATAAAAATGCTGGCGGCAATATCCTCTTTTCTTGCACCTTGATTTATAAGAGGCTGAATATCGCTTTTTGCGAATACTCCGCATCTTGAAGCAATTGTGTAGATTTTTTCGTAGTTTCTCGCAAGTTCGTTTAAGTCATCGGCAGAAACAGCAAGAAGCGTTGCCATCTGGTCAACAAAAGCACCTGTACCGCCTGCACAAGAGCCGTTCATTCTCACTTCCATCGTCCCGTCAAGATAAAGGATTTTAGCGTCCTCTCCGCCAAGCTCGATTACAACATTTGCCGTGGGTACAAGCTTTTTGACTGACAGTCTTGTAGCATATACCTCTTGAATAAAATCAATTCCGCAAGCCTCAGCCATACCCATTCCCGCAGAGCCGGAAATTGCAACTTTTGCGTCCTTTGCCCCCGGAACCGTATCGCATAAGCTTTGCAAAAGCTCTACGGTTGTTTCTGTAATTTCGGCAAAATGCCTTTTGTATGAGTGATATATAAGTTTTCCGCTGTCGTCAATAATTGCACACTTAAGAGTCGTTGAGCCAACATCTATTCCTATTTTCATAGAAATCTCCAATCTGCCGCAAAAGCGACAATAGTAGGCAAGTTATTTGATTGCCTTTTGTTTTATATTATTTGTTACATTATTTGTTACATTATTTTGAAAAAAGTTTTTTAGAAAAATATTACATTATATTTTATCACAACCCCCTCTTTCATTCAAGTAAAATTTTGTTAACTGTGTAAATTTTCTGCAAAAATTCAAGCTAAAAGCAAAAAAATCAACAATATTTCTAAAAATATCCGAGATGGAACGATTTCCTTCTAAATATGCGTGAAAAAATTAATAAGGCTATTTCCGAGAATTAACATTGGCTCTTTACATTCTTGACATCGAAGTTATAGTGTGGTATAATTTAATCTGCGAGGGGGTCGGGCGATTGCGCAGTATCACGCCGAAAGGTATTACTGTGAGGAAAGTCCGGGCTTCACAGGGCAGGATAACGGATAACGTCCGCCGAGGGTGACCTCCGGGAAAGTGCAACAGAGATATACCGCCGTCTTTTGACGGTAAGGGTGGAAAGGTGAGGTAAGAGCTCACAAGTTTCTATGGCAACATAGATCCGCTGTAAACCCTATCCGAAGCAACACCTATTAAATCCGCACTTATGTGCGGCTGTCTGCCCGGCAGATTTTTTTGGTGGCACGCATTTGCGGAGCATAAAAGAGATTTTATGCAAAGATAGATAATCGCCGATTACAGAACCCGGCTTACAGACCCCGTCGCTTAATAAGCACAAAATAGGCGCACCCGTAACAAAGATTAAAATCTGACATACGGCTGCGCCTATAACACTGTTCGTCGAAAAATTCAATTTGAAAAATAAAAAAACTCATTATTTCTGTCTTATTTAAGATACAGCAATTATTTGCAAAGAATAATCTCACACACCCTTCCTTTTTTTGGGGCATATTTTATAACCGATAATGTCCCCTTTGAGTTGCCGTCCCAAAAAGCAACTATTTTATCCGCATAATCTACTATTTTTTGTTTCGTATAATTGGCGCAGCACGGCCGTACCGTTCATATTGAGACAGAAATACCGTAAGTTTTAATCCATTGTTTTTCGCATATTCCGCCGCACAAGAATCTATGCCAACCGCACCGCCCGAAACAATTTCATCTGCGTCGGATATATACATACCTATATCGGCTGCGTCAATGCTTCTTGAACCAACAACTGCAACTTTCATAAACATCTCCCTATCAAACATCTTGTATACTTAAATTAAGTATACTTACAACATTATACCATAAAATAATCTTAAAATATACTTAAATTAAGTTTTTTGGGAGATTTTTTATGAGAAACAAAAACAATAAACATCTTGGAATTGAAATTGATCCGGATCTCCACTATAAGCTTCACTATATATCGAAGTATTACGGACGCTCGGCAAACGGAGAAATACTTTATTTAATCAGGCAGGAAATAAAAGCTTTTGAAAAAAGCGAGGGGAAAATTGAAATTCCCAATACACCGGAAATAAATTAAATATGTTTTGTACAAAGCATAAAAAGGCACTTATGGCAAAAACCATAAGTGCTTTGTTTTTTGTTTTTCGATTTTGTGTCTTTATTTAAAACGTGCGAAACAGTGAATTTTATAAATCAAATTGCCCGTTTTTCAATGCCGAAAGCAATAGATCTGCCCTATTTATTAAGTTATCTTGTGGCTTTTCGGTTGTAATCGGATTTGGGATTTACGATTTCTCTCCACTCAAGTCCGCCGTTTTCAAGGGCGCACACAAGAACTTCTGCTGTAGCAATATTTGTTGCTACAGGAACATTGTATACGTCGCACATACGAAGAAGATTTTGCTCCTCCTCATTGTATGTACTTTCCTTTGAGGTATCTCTGAAATATATTAAAAGGTCAATTTCATTATATGCAAGGCGAGAGGTAATCTGCTGTGTACCGCCTTGCGATCCTGCAAGCAGGCGATCAATATGAAGACCGGTTGCTTCAGAAATATATTTGCCGGTAGTTCCCGTAGCACAAAGATTGTGTTTGCAGAGAATTCCGCAATATGCTATACAAAACTGTGTCATCAGCTCTTTTTTCTTATCATCAGCTATAATGGCAATTTCCATTAGTTATCCCTCCGTCTTTGCTAATTAAGTACTGTTTATGGCTTCTGTAAGCGTTTTGACTTACATTCTTTCGAGCAATTTTTTAATTTGTTTATTTGCCTTGATTCCCTTAAATCCGTGGAAAAGAGGCAGGTACATTCCCATAAGTCTTGCACAAATATTGTCAAAAGCTACGTTTGCATTTGAATTCTTTATCTGGCAGGCAAGTTTTCCTTCCTCTGCGCCAAGCATAAGCGACCGTTCACTCGGAACAATTCCACAAAGCTGTATAAAAGATTTGTCAATTATCTCGTTTATACTCGGTCTTGTGCCCTTTGCCGCCGCCTTGAAATCAAAGCTGTTTATAAGTAAACGCTGCTCTTGTATACGGTTTTTTATCAAATACTCTCCCGTTTGTCCCGCCGCACGAATACTTGACGGCTGGTGAGAGGCTACTATAACCGCACTGTCTGCTACGCCCGAATCAAGCACCGCAGGTACTCCGAGCGAACCGGGAGTATCAAGAATTATATAATCAAAATGACCAAAATCCTCAGCGTCTTCGATTATTTTTGAAAACTCATCTGCGGTTATATCCCGTCCGCCTCTGTACGGCGCTGCTGCAAACCAGAGGTTTTCCGAACGTTCATCTTTAAGTAAAACCTTTTCAATATCCGCACGACCCTTAGCAGCATCGTAAAGGTCGTACATTATTTCGTTTTCAACTCCGAGCATAAGGTCAAGGCACCGCATATCAAAATCACAGTCACAAAGCAACACCCTTTTGCCCCTTATGGCAAACGACATAGCAAGGTTTGCCGCAACGGTGGATTTTCCGACTCCGCCCTTGCACGAAGTAATTAAAATTACTTTACTCGTTTTTAAACCCTCCATACGTCTTATCTTTGTTGAAAGTCGACATAACTTACTTTATCTGCAAAACCATTTTATTGCATTTTACTCAAAGTTGGTTAATGTGACACTAATATTATACCAAGATTAAGCCGTTTCTGTCAATAGCTCACAGCATTTTTCCATTACAAAAACCAAAAATTTACGTTTTCGACAAAAAAGTCAGAGTGTCTTTGTGCATATCAAAACATTATATTAACTATTTTTGGAGTTTTTTGCTTAAAATTTTTATTTTTGCTCTTAATGCTAATAGTATTTACAAAATATGTATTGAAATTTATTTAAAAATGGTGTATAATTGTTTATGTATATTATTTTTTAATAAGTACAGATAGATAAAGGAGATTAGAAAAATGATTAAAGAAAACATGAAATTTATCAAAAGTATGGATGCGGAAATAGGCGAAGCCATTGAAATGGAGTATGCCCGTCAGCAAAGAGGACTCGAATTAATCGCTTCCGAGAACGTTGTTTCTCCGGCAGTTATGGCGACTATGGGCACCGTACTTACAAATAAATACGCCGAGGGTTATCCCGCAAAGCGCTACTACGGCGGCTGTGAATGTGTTGATATTGCGGAAAACATTGCTATTGAACGTGCAAAGAAGCTTTTCGGAGCTGAACACGCCAATGTTCAGCCTCACTCCGGTGCACAGGCAAATACTGCCGTTTATCTTGCGCTTCTTAAACCCGGTGATACCGTTATGGGTATGAATCTCGCTCACGGTGGCCACTTAACTCACGGAAGCCCGGTTAACATTTCCGGCCTTCTTTATAATTTCGTACCCTACGGCGTTGAAGATGACGGAAGAATTGATTACGACAAAGTTGAAGCTATTGCAAAGGATTGCTCGCCAAAGCTTATCGTTGCAGGCGCTTCCGCATACCCCAGAATAATTGACTTTGAGCGTCTTTCCAAAATTGCAAAAGAGGTCGGCGCTTACCTTATGGTTGATATGGCTCATATTGCAGGTCTTGTTGCTGCAGGTCTTCACCCAAATCCCGTTCCGTATGCAGATATCGTTACCACCACCACTCACAAAACACTCCGTGGCCCACGTGGCGGTATGATTCTCTGCCGTGATGAACTTGCAAAGAAGATTAACAGTGCCATATTCCCCGGCACACAGGGCGGCCCGCTTATGCACGTTATCGCTTCCAAAGCAGTTTGCTTCGGTGAGGCATTGAAACCTGAGTTTAAAGAGTATCAGACTCAGATTGTTAAAAACGCAAAAACTCTTGCCAATGCACTTGTAACCGAAGGCTTCGACCTTGTTTCAGGCGGTACAGACAACCATCTTATGCTTATCGACCTTCGTTCTATGGGCATTACCGGCAAGGAATTTGAAAAGAAGCTTGACGAAGTATACATTACAGTTAATAAAAATGCAATCCCCAACGATCCTCAATCTCCATTTATAACAAGCGGTATCCGTGTCGGTACACCTGCTGTTACATCAAGAGGACTCAAGGAAGAGGATATGAAAGTTATCGCTCACTTACTGAAGCTGGTTGCGACAGACTTTGATAATTCTGCCGATTATATCAGAGCCGAGGTTACTAAAATTTGTAACAAGTACCCTCTCTACGAAGGAAAATAAAACAAAGTTATGAAAAACGGGCTATTCTCAAGGGGAGTTATCTCGTCAAATGCCCTGAAGCTTATAGCTATGATATCTATGACCATAGATCACGTAGGGCTTCATTTGCTTGATAACTCTCAGCCCTGTCGTATTATCGGACGGTTGGCTTTCCCGATATTTGCATATTTGATTGCAGAGGGCTGTTATTATACAAAAAACAAGCTTCGGCACTTTTTGGAGATTTTTCTCCTTGGTGCTCTCTGTCAGGCTGTATATTTTCTTGAAAGCGGCAGTTTTTATATGAACGTGCTTTTGACCTTTTCGCTGTCAATTCCTGTCATTTATTCGATTGAATACGTAAAGAAAAAACAAGGCTTTTCCATATTGCCGCTTATAGCAATTTCGGGCATATTATTTATTTGTATCGGAATTCCGAAAATTTTCCCGGAATTTCCTATATCCTTTGACTACGGCCTGCCCGGAATTATGCTTCCGATTCTCATATCAATCCCGAAAAGACGGGATTTGAAACTTGCGGCAGCGGAAATCGGAATTCTTGCCATATGCACAAAATATGGCACAAATCAATGGTTTTCTCTTGCGGCACTTGTTCCCCTTGCCCTTTATAACGGTAAGCGTGGAAAGTTCAAATTCAAATATGCCTTTTACATCTTTTACCCGCTCCATTTGGCAATCATTTATCTTATTGAAAAACTGATTTGAAAGTAATTTGAGTTAATCAAAAATATCGGAAAGCCCCCCTCTCAGCTTACAGAACGGAGATTACTATGATTAAATTAAGAAGTGCGGAAGTGTTGTCTGTCGGAACTGAGCTTTTGCTCGGAGATATTGTAAACACCGATGCGGCACACGTTTCAAGACGACTTGCGGAACTTGGAATTAATCAATACTACCAGGGCGTTGTCGGTGACAATCCCCAAAGACTTGCCCTTGCTATAGGTATATCTCTTGAGCGAAGCGACCTTGTTATCTTAACGGGTGGACTTGGCCCGACCTATGATGATTTAACAAAAGAAACCGCCGCCTCTCTGATGGGAAGAAAGCTTTTTCTTCACGAAGAAAGTCTTGAGCGAATGAAAGCTCGCCTGACAGGCAGAGGCATTTGTATGACCGAAAATAATATAAAACAGGCATATATGCCTGAAGGTGCTGTAATATTCAAAAACGATTACGGCACAGCTCCCGGACTTGCGATAGTTGACGAGCAAAAGGGCAAAGTGTTAATTATGCTTCCCGGCCCCCCGAGAGAGCTTGAACCGATGTTTGACGAACAGGTTATGCCGTTTTTAAAAACATTTTCCGAAAAACTCTTCTTGTCAAAAACCCTCAACATCTTCGGAATGGGCGAATCCAAGGTTGAAACAGTCTTAAGGGAGCTTATGACAACCTCTAAAAACCCCACAATTGCTCCATATGCAAAAGACGGTGAGGTTTTACTCCGAATTACCGCAGCCGGCGCAACCGATGCCGAATGTAAAAAACTTTGCGATGAGGCTATAGAAAAAATAAGCAAAACCGAGGTCGGCAAGTATATTTACGGCATAGATAAAGGCTCTCTTGAAGCCGTTCTTGTCGAGCTGCTCACGGAAAAGGGATTAAAAATCGCCACTGCAGAATCCTGCACCGGCGGATATATTTCAAAAAGAATAACCAACGTAAGCGGTTCAAGTGCCGTTCTTGACGGAAGTATCGTAACATATGCCAACCGAATTAAAGAAAAATTTGTCGGCGTTTCAGGAGAAACACTTGAAAAATACGGGGCTGTTTCAAAACAAACTGCTCTTGAAATGGCAAGGGGCGTAAGAAGGCTTTTTGATGCAGACGTTGGCATTTCATCAACAGGAATTGCAGGGCCTACAGGTGCAACTGCAACTAAGGCGGTCGGCCTTGTTTATGTTGCCGTAAGCTTTAAAGACAGAGATGAGGTTTTAGAGCTTAACATCGGAAACGGACTTGCAACAAGAGAATATGTAAGATATGTTGCTGCAAGTAATGTTTTAAATCTTGCACGACGTGTAATTCTTGAGCAACCAGATTAAGGAGAATAAAAAATGAAACCAGGCACACTTATATCCGAAATAAAAAACGGTAAATATACCGAATTATTCAATAAGCTATACAAATGCGAAGATATAGAGGCACAGGAAAAACGCTATATTTCTGCTATTGAAAGCTTTGCCGATCTCTTTGGTAGCGACCGTGAGGTTTCTCTGTTTTCCGTTGCGGGCAGAAGTGAAGTTTCGGGAAATCATACCGACCATAATTACGGAAAGGTTCTTGCAGCTTCCGTTGATCTTGATATTATTGCCGTTGCATCAAAAAGAGAGGATATGCTTATAAAAATCAAGTCAGAGGGCTTCGACACAGATGAAGTGGATATTACCGAGCCTACTGTTGACGAATCTTTATATTATACCTCAAAATCAATTATTTCCGGTATGTGCAGCGGATTTTTGAAGCACGAATACGAAGTTGGCGGCTATGATGCATACACAACCTCTAATGTTTTCAAGGGTTCCGGGCTTTCCTCCTCTGCCGCCTTTGAAAATATGGTTGGACTTATTTTAAACCACTTTTATAACGACGGCAAGGTTGAAAACGAAGAAATCGCAAAAATTGCACAGTATTCCGAAAATATTTTCTTCGGCAAACCCAGCGGACTTATGGATCAGACCGCTTGTGCTGTCGGCGGATTTATTTCGATTGATTTTAAAAACCCGAATAAGCCTGTAATAGAAAAGCTCCCCTTCGACCTTACTGCCGAGGGCTATAGCCTTTGTATAGTAAATACCGGCGGAAATCACGCTGATTTAAATGAAGATTATGCTTCTGTTCCATCTGATATGAAAAAGATTGCTTCTTATTTTGGAAAAAAGGTTCTTCGTGACGTATCGGACAAGGAGCTTTTTGGCAATATAAAAGCGCTCCGTGCCTTTGCCGGCGACAGAGCTCTTATGAGAGCTATTCACTTTAAAAATGAAAACAAACGTGTAGATATGCAGACTAGAGCACTTAAAAAAGGGGATTTTGATTGCTTTTTAAAGGGCGTAACCGCCTCGGGCAATTCAAGCTTTAAGTATCTTCAGAACGTATATACAACAAAAAATGTTGATGAGCAGGGACTTTCTCTCGCCCTCTGCCTTGCGGAAATAGCTTTGAAAGACAAGAAGGAGAATTGTCGTGTACACGGCGGTGGCTTTGCCGGAACGATTCAGGCTTTTGTAAAGCACGATGACGTGCCCGAATTCAAAAAACTTTTGGACAGCGCTTTCGGAGAAGGCTCAACAACCGTGCTAAAAGTACGCCCCTACGGCGCTATTCGTATTGCATAATGACAAAGAAAAGAAAAAACCGCCGCAAAAAAGATGCGGTTATAAATAATAATTCTTCTAAAAAAGCCTTTAATAAAAACAGAGCCTTGCTTATTCTCCTGTCAACTCTTGCCGCATTTGTTTTCTATGAGGCAATTTTGGCTGTTGAGGAGCAGGCTATGCTTGGTTTCAGTATAATTATGCCCGTGTATATAATTATAGTTTCTGTGCTTATTTGTGCTGTGATACTGTTTAACCACGGCTTTACAAAAGGGGACATCACCCCCGATATGCTGCGCCGTGACAGCGGTGATACCGACGAGGAGCTTATAAGAATTTGCGAAAAGATAAACAGTCACAAAAAAATCTCAAAAAAGCTTATGCTTGTACTGTTTCCCTTTGCAATTTCCCTTTTGCTTGACTTTATATATCTTTTTTACAGTGACTTATTTAAGAGTTTAATCTCGTCTTGGTTTTAGAGATATTTTCAGCATTTTTACATATTAAGGAGTAGTATTACAAGACTATTATGCCGATTTTTTCTGTTTATACCTTTGCTTCAGGCTCAAAGGGAAACTGCATTTATATCCGCCTCGGCGACGATGAGCTGCTTATAGATGCAGGTATAAGCCGCAAACGTATTTGTGCGGCTCTTTCGGAGCTAAACAGCGATATATCAAGAATTAAAGCTATTTTTGTCACCCACGAGCACGTCGACCATACGTCAGGGCTTGATATGTTAGCAAAATACAACAATCTTCAAATTCATATGACAGAGCCGTCGGCAAAACTGCTTCTTTCATCAAAAAAGGCAGAAAACATAGATAAATGCTTGAAAATCCACCCACTCTTGTTTACGGAAAAGATAGGCGCTCTTACCGTCAGCTCCTTTGTAACTTCCCACGACAGCGCCGCAAGTGTCGGTTATATTGTCACCGACGGAACAAAAGAACATACCGTTGGAATTGCAACCGATATGGGTTTTGTAACCGACAGTGTCCGTGAGGCTCTGAAAACAGTCGAAAATGTGATTTTAGAGTCTAATCACGACGAGAATATGCTACTGTCTGGCCCTTACCCTTATGAATTAAAAAAGAGGATACTGTCCTCTACGGGACATCTGTCAAATGAAGCGGCAGCCGAACTTGCTTGTGAGCTTATTTCGTCAGGCACAAAACGTATACTCCTTGCCCATTTAAGCGAAGAAAACAACCTTCCCGAGCTTGCATATCACTCTCTTTTATGTTTACCCGGCAGCAAATGTGCCGATATCTTTGTGGCTTCCCCGAGTGAAATAACCAAGCTTGTGTATTTAGAATAAAATGCTTCACGTTCATATAATTCACGTTGGTACAGTTAAGGAAAAATACCTTTCCGATGCCATTTCCGAGTATCAGAAGCGCCTTGGCGCATACTGTAAGCTCGACCATATTCAAATAAAAGAAGAACGCCTCGGCGACAAGCCCTCAAAAGCCGAAATCTCCGCTGCCGTAAAAAGCGAGGGAGAACGTATTTTGTCAAGCCTTATACCGAGAAGCTATAATATTGCCCTTTGCGTTGAGGGGCGGCAAATGCCAAGCGAAAAATTCTCAAAGCTGCTTTCCGACGCTGCTCTTGATGGTTTTTCCGACGTCACTTTCATAATCGGCGGGTCTGACGGACTTTCAGACGAGGTAAAAGCCGCCTGCAAATTAAAGCTTTCCATATCGGAAATGACCTTCCCCCACCAGCTAATGCGAATAATACTGCTTGAGCAGCTATACAGAGCCTTTAATATCGCCTCAGGCGGAAAATATCATAAATAATTACAAAAACGTGAGGTTGCAGACTTAATGAAAAACTATAAAAAAATAGCCCTGCGAATTATTCCCATAGTGGTGTTCGCCTTGATATCTGCCGTAATTATAGCTTATCAGCACGGTGTTTTTGATATAACCTTTATTGAGCGCCCGATAAGATATACACAAGACGGAAAGGATACAATCCCCCCCGAAGTTCCCGACGCAACGGACACAAAGAAGCCCGACGACACGGAGAACATCGGAAGAGATACAGAAAATCCCCCGCCGCCAACTGACGAGGACGCAATAAAAACCCTTTTAACCAATATTATCTCAACGGAAAATGCCGCCGCACAGGGCTACAAAGTAACCGACCTTGCCTACGGAGATAATTTTATAATCTCCCTTGCCACCTCAAAGCTTACAAGCAACGGTGAATATTCAAATTACACCAGAAAGGTGCTTGTACCTGAGCGCATACCCGATGAGGTTTATAACACCTACTCAACAAAAATGACCGAGAAAACCGTCGATGTCCCGGCGGCAGAAGTTTATATGGACTACATTCTTGTGTCAGATGCCGGAAAAATCAATATTTTATCAAAAGAGGGATACCTTTTGGCTTCCGACTTTGACCTTGCAAAATACACTCCCGCTTACACAAGGGACAAAAACGACAACGCCCTTTTCAAATGCGAAACACCGTCCAAGACTAAAAAAGGTAATACCGTAACTACCTATTACTATCTTGACGAGTCAGGCAATCTTGTAGAATCAGATTATAACGATAAACTTGATAACAGAGGCTTATATATTAACTATCCGACATATTACGGAAAAACCGACAACAACCTTTACCGCTACTACTCCAAAACCGATGACAAGTACGGCTACGGAAACGAAAAGGGCGTTATGAGAAGCTCCTTCTTCTACCTTGATGCATATAATTTCAGCGAAGGACTTGCTATGGTTGTTGACGAAGACGAGCGTGTTAACTACCTTGGCACATCTCTTTACAAAAAAATTGCTGGATACAAACAGATTTTCATTTCAAAAAGACGAGTTCGTTCTCATTACATTATGCCGGATACAAGAGGCGAGGAATCAATCGGATTTTTCTATTTTGAAAACGGCCTTTGCAGAATAAGACGCCAGATTGTTGACGCTTTCCATTGGGAAGAATACGGTCAAAGATGGGTTGCTTCAGACGAGGATATTATTATCAGAAAAGACGGAAGCCAATTCCCTGTTCCCACAGATTTTTCCCCAAAAGCCTATTCAAATGGTATGATTCTGCTTGAACGTGACGGAAAATTCGGATATATGGACTACACGGGCAAGTGGATAGTTCAGCCGATCCTTGACTTTGCCGCACCCTTTTACGAAGGACTTGCGGTTGTTTCATCGGGCGGCAAATATGGGCTTATAGATACTTCGGGCGAGTATGTATTGCCTTTGGATTTTGACCATATACAAAACGTTTCGGGCGGAATAATTGCCGCTTACGAATCTAATTACGGCTGGCTCATTTTCAATAAATTAGTAAAATAGAGCAGAATTTTCCCATATATTTCCAATTTGGAGTAATAAAAATGACAAATATACCCGAATTTTATGCAGGTTACGCCGACGTTTGCGTTATCGGCGCAGGGCACGCAGGTATTGAAGCAGCCCTCGCTGCCGCACGGCTCGGTATGTCAACCGTTCTTTTCACAATAAATCTCGATGCAGTTGCAAATATGCCCTGCAATCCGTCAATCGGCGGCACAGGCAAGGGACATCTTGTCTATGAAATAGATGCGCTTGGCGGAGAAATGGGCAGAGCCGCTGATAAGGTTATGCTTCAAAGTCGAATTTTAAATATGGGCAAGGGTGCTGCAGTCCATTCAAAGCGGATTCAGGCTGACCGTGCCAAGTATAAGCGCATTATGAAGCGCACCCTTGAAAACACCAAAAACTTAAAGCTTATCCAAGCGGAAATTACAGACATAAAATGTACCGGAGAGGGCGCTGAGCGCCGTGTTTGCTCAGTTATTACCGCTTTCGGTGCAAGATGGGAATGTAAGGCTGCCATAATATGCTCAGGAACATTTTTGAACGGCAAGATAATCGTCGGTGAAGTTTCCTACAGCGCAGGCCCGGACGGTATGCTCCCCGCAAATTGTTTAAGCGACAATTTAAGACAGCTTGGCATAGAGCTTATGCGCTTTAAGACGGGAACTCCCGCAAGAGTTCATATGGACTCTATTGATTACACAAATCTGGAGCTTCAGCCCGGCGATGACTATATTGAGCCCTTTTCAAGAGATACCGATGAGGATGAATTTGTAAATGCTCCGCAAATTCCCTGTCATATTGTGTATACAAACGCCAAAACCCACGAAATTATCAGGAATAATATGCACCGTTCTCCCTTATATTCGGGAATGATTGAGGGGGTTGGCCCGAGATACTGTCCCAGCATCGAAGATAAGGTAATGCGGTTTTCCGACAAAGAGCGACATCAGCTCTTTATTGAGCCTATGGGAGAAGATACTAAGGAAATGTATATCCAAGGCTTTTCTTCCTCACTGCCCGAAGAGGTGCAAATGCAAATGCTTCATTCTCTTGAGGGCTTTGAAAACGCCGTTGTAATGCGTACTGCATATGCTATTGAGTATGACTGTATTGACCCCACCCAATTATATCCAACAATGGAATTAAAAACCATTTCCGGCTTATACGGCGCAGGTCAGTTTAACGGCACGTCAGGCTATGAAGAAGCCGCCGCACAAGGACTTGTTGCGGGTATAAATGCCGCCCTGAAAATAAAAGGCGATGAGCCTATGATACTCACACGGCAAAGCTCTTATATTGGTACACTGATTGATGATCTGGTAACAAAAGGCACTCGTGAGCCTTACAGAATAATGACCTCACGTTCAGAATACCGTCTGCTTTTAAGGCAGGATAATGCCGCCGAGCGCTTAACGCCGATCGGAATAAAAATCGGGCTGATTTCTCCCGAAAGAAAAGCTAAATTTGAAACAGAAATGAAGCTTGTTGAAGAGGAGATCAAACGCTTGGAAACAACAACACTTGCTCCAAGTGAGGCTTTATCCGAAATTCTTATGCAAAATGAATCGGCAGAAGTAACCACAGGAATAAAAATCAGCGAGCTTTTAAGACGCCCTGAACTCAGCTACCAAAAGCTGCAGGCGGTTGACTATAATAGACCGAATCTCCCCCGGAGAGTTTGGGAACAAGCAGAAACAAAGATAAAATATGCCGGCTATATAAAAAGACAGCTTGCAGACGTTGCAAGAACAGCTAAGCTTGAAGACAAAAAGCTTCCTACCCCCTTTGATTACAGCCAAATCAAGTCAATCCGCTTGGAAGCTGTGCAAAAATTAAACAAGTTTCAGCCCGCAAGTATCGGACAAGCTTCGAGAATAAGCGGTATTTCCCCTGCTGACATATCCGTTTTGCTTATTTATTTTAAGCTTTGATTATAAGGAAAGGTTGCCCTTGAATTATTATGAAATATACTGTTACACAAGATATTTTTTCTGAAAAGCTCTGCCTTTGTCTTAAAGAAAACGGCCTTGGTGAGCTTTATTCGGACGAAATGGCAAAAAAGTTCTATTTGCTTACCGGGCATATGCTGTCGATAAATGAAAGTATGAATTTAACAGCAATTACAGACGTTGATGATATTATATTAAAGCATTATGTTGACAGTCTTAAAGTTTCTCCCTATATAAATGAGGGGGCAAGTGTTATCGACATCGGTTGCGGTGCAGGTTTTCCGTCATTACCCCTTGCAATCGCTCGTTCTGATGTTAAAATCCTTGCCCTTGACAGCACAACCAAACGAATAAACTATATACAAGATACCGCCAAATTGCTAGGTATTACCGGACTTTCTGCCATCAGTGCAAGAGCCGAAGAACTTGCCCACGACCTTGACTATAGAGAGAAATTTGACTTTGCAACAGCAAGAGCCGTTGCAAAGCTCAACGTACTTTGCGAACTTTGCCTTCCTTATGTAAAGGTGGGCGGACGGTTTTTATCTATGAAAGCAAATGTCGCCGAGGAGCTGACGGAGGCAAAAAATGCCATAGTTAAGTCAGGCGGCGCTCTTGAAGCTTCCGACCTCTTTGATATTGTATCAAATGTTTCACGTGAAACATTCCCCCGAGCTATTATATCAATAAAAAAGATTTCCCATACAGACAAAAATTACCCCCGAAATAACTCACAAATCAAGAAAAAACCGCTTTAAAGCGGTTTTTTCGATATAGTAATCAAATAATACGACAGGCAGCTATAAGAAACGACTGCCTGTTTTATTTTTCTGCATACATAATTCGCATTAATTTTTAATCATATTATGGTAAAATTATGTCGCAAAATAAATATGATAAAAAAAGGAGATGTGAAAATGAACGCTATTACAGACCTATTCAAAAAACCGGAGATTAAACAACCGACGCCGTCAGATTATTATTCTAAGGTGCATCAAATCCCCCTTGAAAGAATTATCCCAAACCGAAGTCAGCCAAGACGCAAATTTGACGACGAATCAATTATCCGATTGGCTGACAGTATCAGGAAATACGGCGTTCTTCAGCCTATAAGTGTGAGAATAATCGACGGCGATAATACATATAACTCTCTATATGAAATAATAGCCGGCGAACGTCGTTTTCGCGCCGCCAAGCTTCTCGGACTTGCCGGAATCCCCTGTCTGATTATAAAAGCCGACGACAGACGTTCTGCAGAACTTGCTATAATTGAAAATATTCAACGTGAAGACCTCAATATGTTTGAACAAGCCGCAGCAATTGCTGCACTTATCGACTTATATAACTTGACTCAAGAGCAAGTTGCGGTGCAGCTCTCCGCAAGTCAATCTTTTATTGCAAATAAGCTTCGTTTGCTTCGTCTTGGCACATCAGAAAGAGAGAAAATACTTGCTCACTCCTTGACAGAGCGTCACGCAAGGGCGCTTTTGAGAATCCCCTCGGCAGAACAGCGCATAAAGGCTATAGATTACATATGCTCCCATTGCCTGAACGTCGCAACAACCGAAGAATACGTGGACAAGCTTCTTTCCGAAACAAAAACCCAACCAAAACGCTCAAATCCGAGAAAAATTGTCTTAAAAGATATCCGTGTGTTTTATAATACCGTCGAGCGTGCCATAGATATAGTAAAACAAGCAGGCGTCGGCGTTGTAAGTGAAAAGCACGAGGAGGAAAACGCCACCAGAATTATAATTACCATTCCCCGTGAGCCGCTTGTAAACTAAAAATGTTTCACGTGAAACATTTTTAGTTGAGTATTTACAAATTTTCATTGACATTTTGCTTGTAAATATGATATAATATAATATATTATACTGTAAAGACAAGGAGGGTGCCTGTGGCGAATATAATTTCATTTGCAAATCAAAAAGGAGGAGTTGGCAAAACCACCTCAGCCGTAAATTGCGCCGCCGCCTTGGGAGCACTCGGAAAAAAAGTTTTGCTCCTTGACTTAGACCCTCAGGGCAATGCTACAAGCGGTGTCGGAATCCGCCGAAAAACCATAAAGCAATCCTCATATGACGTGATAATCGGACGTGCAAAAGCCTCTGAGGCTATAACCGATACGGGATTCAAAAACCTCTTTTGTATTCCCTCGCAAATTGCACTTGCAGGTGCAGAATTTGAGCTTATTGACACTGAAAAGCGTGAAATGCTCCTTAAAAATGCACTTTCGGATATTGAAGATGAGTTTGACTTCATAATCATTGACTGTCCGCCGTCGCTCAGTATCCTTTCAATCAACGCCCTTGCGGCAAGTACGGGAATTATAATCCCTATGCAGTGCGAATTTTACGCCCTTGAAGGCTTGTCCCAGCTTATGCTTTCCATAAAACAAATAAAAAAGCTCTACAACCCCGCTCTTGAAATAACGGGAATTCTTATTACAATGTTTAACGGAAGACTCAATCTTTCGCTTCAGGTGCTTGATGAGCTTAAAAAATATTATGCAGACAAGCTTTTTAAGACAAGTGTTGTCAGAAATGTCAAGCTTTCCGAAGCTCCAAGTTACGGAGAACCGATTATATACTACGACAAGCACTCAAAAGGAGCTCAGGCATATATGGACTTAGCTAGAGAAATTCTAAGTCGAACCTTTTAGATGAGGAGGTTAATATGGTAAAAAAATCAGCTCTCGGCAGAGGAATGGATTCGATATTTCTTGACAATTCTTCCGATAGTACCGAGAAAACAAGCACTTTAAGGCTGTCTGAAATCGAACCTCGCCGAAATCAGCCGAGAAAAGTTTTTGAAAGCGAAGCTCTGTCACAGCTTGCCGACTCAATAGCCGTAAACGGTCTTATTCAGCCTATAGTTGTCAGAGCGCAGGAAACCAACGGTTTTTATCAGATTATAGCGGGAGAACGCAGATGGAGAGCCGCAAAAATGGCAGGGCTTACCGAAGTTCCCGTTGTAATTTTAGAGGCTGACGACAAAAAGACGGCAGAATACGCTCTTATAGAGAATATTCAACGTGAAGACTTAAACCCAATCGAAGAAGCAATGGGTTACAAAACCCTTATTGAAGAGCACGACTTAACTCAAGAACAAGTAGCAAAGCAGGTAGGAAAAAGTCGCTCCACAATCACCAATTCTATGAGAATTTTAGAGCTTCCGAATGACGTTCTTGAGCTTGTCAGTGAAAAAAGTCTTTCAGCGGGCCACGCAAGAACTCTTCTCGGAATTACTGATAAATCCAAAATTTCCGAGGCTGCAAATGAAGTAATAAACAAGGACCTTTCGGTAAGAGCAACCGAGGAGCTTGTACGGAAAATCAATTCACTGGGCAGCTTGATTGACAAGGATTCTTCACCTCACGATGAGGTTGAAAAGCAGTATTATAATCAACTTGCAAAGAAAATATCAAAATCAATCGGGTGTAATGTAAAAATTTCCCATAAAAGTGATAAAAAGGCAATTACACTGACTTGCGGCGATACAGATAAACTAACAGAGCTTATTCGCCGGATCGTCGGAAACGATGAGGCAAACAATATATTATAATAAGGGAGTAACAAAAATGCTTGATATTAAATACATAAAGGAAAATACCGAAGAGGCTATAGCCCGTCTTGCAAACAAAGGAAGAGATGCAAAAGAAGAAATAGCAAGAATTCTGGAGCTTGACACAGAAAGACGTGCAATAATCTCCGAAAATGAAATGTTAAAGGCTGAGCAGAACAAGGTATCAAAATCTATCCCTCAGCTGAAAAAAGAGGGAAAGGACGTTGCCCCTATTTTTGCCGAAATGAAGGCACTTTCCGAGAAAATCAAGGCTGCAGACGATAAACTTAAGGTTGTTGAAACCGAATATACCAATTTAATGCTCGGACTTCCAAACCTTCCCGATATGGACTTAAAGCCCGGAGGAAAGGAAAACAATGAGCCCCTGCGCTACTACGGTGAGCCTCACAAGTTTGATTTTGAGCCAAAAAAACACGTTGACCTTTGCACAAACCTCGGTCTTATCGATTACAAAAGAGGCACAAAACTTTCGGGTAACGGATTCTGGATTTACAGAGGCCTTGGCGCAAGACTTGAATGGGCGCTTCTTAACTACTTTGTAGATACTCACATTGGCGACGGATATGAGCTCGTGCTTGTACCTCATATGCTTGGCTACGAGTGCGGACTTACAGCAGGTCAGTTCCCCAAGTTTGCCGAAGACGTTTATTGGCTTGAAACCGCAGAAGATGAGCAGCGCCGTTTTATGCTTCCTACCGCAGAAACAGCTCTTGTTTCTCTGCATAGAGGAGAAATACTCACAGAAGCAGACTTGCCTCGCAAGTATATAAGCTATACCCCTTGCTTCCGCAGAGAAGCAGGTTCATACAGAGCAGACGAAAGAGGTATGGTAAGAGGCCACCAATTCAACAAAGTTGAAATGGTACAGTACACCAAGCCGGAAGACTCCGACGATGCTTTTGCCGAGCTTGTAGGCAAAGCAGAAGCGCTTGTAAGCGGACTCGGCTTCCACTTCCGTACCGTTAAACTTGCGGCTGAGGACTGCTCCGCATCTATGGCTCGTACATATGATATTGAAATTCATATTCCATCAATGGACGGATACAAGGAAGTAAGCTCCGTTTCCAATGCAAGAGATTATCAGGCTCGTCGTGGACAAATGAGATTCAAGAGAGAGTCCACCGGCAAGGTTGAATTTATGCATACTCTGAACGGTTCAGGACTTGCAACAAGCCGTATTTTACCTGCAATTGTTGAACAAAATCAGCAAAAAGACGGCAGCGTTATAGTTCCCGAAGTGCTCAGAAAATATATCGGCTGCGATATTATCAAGGCAGAAAACAAATAATTAAATATAAAGATAAAAGGGAGAGATTTCGATGGATTTTTTTGAAAGTCTATGGTCAAGCCTTTCGGAGTACTGTCAGAAAATAATTCCGCTTGGTTCAAACTCCATAACAACTCTTAACATCATCGTGTGGTCACTTTTTATCGGGTTTGTAATAGCAATAATAATTACAGTTTACAATAAGATTTTTGTCGGCGCATTTGTTCGTGGGCTCATAGAAAGAAATGCTTTTACAGAAGAAACTGCAGTTGCGGCATCAGAGCTTGAATATTCACGGCTTGTCATTCCTTTTTTGAAAAACGGAGCAGTGCTCCGCCGGATGATAACCGTTGCAGGTGCAGATAAGCAACCCAAAACCGTAACGACGCAAAACAAGCTTTATATAAAAGAGGAATATTTAAAAAAAGCCGACACAATCTATAAAAAAACAGATTTAACTCCAATGTCTGTTCTTATCGGCATAGGAGTGCTGGTTATTGTTGTCCTTTTATCACTAACGGTAATTCCGACGCTTGTAGGTATGCTTTTAAACTTTCTTGAGAGTATCACCCCGTCAGGCAACGTAATGTAAATTATGGGACATCAGGGCAAATTTAATTGATTTTAAAGGCGAATTTGTGTCTTTGAAAAGCCGAAAGAGCCGCATAGGTTACGGTATTATGGAAAGGAAGTTCATATTTATGAATTCACAACAGACCAAAAAACGTGCAAGAAAGCACTATAGTACCCTTAGGGTAGTTTTGACAATTGTGGTAATTGCCGCAGTAGCAGTGGGAATTACTATAGCAATTCTGATGGGTGCGGGATTTCGATACATAAAATACGACAATGCCGACGGTACAAGTGTTAAATTTTTCGGCAGAATAAACTCCGAGGGGACTTTAACCTTTGGCAAACTCTACTACTCAAACGGAGTAACGGCTGAAATTGACAAGCAAACCGGTGCAATTAAATATTCGAACGGCGACGTTTATATCGGCAATACGGACAAGCTCCTTCGCCACGGAAAAGGAAGAATGGAATTTAACGGCGGCGATGTTTACGAGGGCGACTTTGTACACGACGAATTAACGGGAAAAGGCAAATTCACTTTTTCTAACGGTGACGTTTACGAAGGTGACTTTCTTGACGGAAAGAAGCACGGCAGCGGAACATACACCTGGTCCGATTCTTCCGTATATACAGGCGAATATTCAAATGACCTTATGAACGGCAATGGCAAGTTTGTATGGGCAAGCGGAGCTTCTTATGAGGGCACTTATGTAAATGACCTCAAGGAAGGAAGCGGAACTTATATTTTTGCCAACGGCGACAGATATGTCGGCGAATACAAGGAAGATATGCGCCACGGAAACGGAACTTATTTCTGGGCAAACGGTGACGTTTACGAGGGAGAGTTCTCAAATAACAAAATAGAGGGCAAGGGAAAACAAACCTGGGCAGACGGCAGAACCTTTGAAGGAAATTTTGTTGACGGACAAACAGCACCCGAAACACTTGAATAAAATAAAAGGCAGAGAAAAGGGCTTTATATACTTCTTAGAAAGCGATGTATATATAAATTCTCTGCCTTTTTGTTTTTATATTATCTTTTAACGTAACCGTCGCCAGCGGTAAGCTTTATCAGTAAATTTATATCGTCAGGCTGAACCTTAGCGGGATACGCTGCTTTATTCCTCACAACAGCGCCGCATTTTTCGCATTTATAAACTATGATATAACCTTTTTTCGCGTCGGGAAGAACCTGTACCGGCACAAGCGTTCCAAGACATTGGTTGGCTCTGTCGCCGGGATTTATATCAATATGAATCGAATGAAGGCACTTCGGGCAATGGTCACGTGACGTAACACCAAGAGGTTTTACCTCAAATCCGCAATTCCTGCAGGTAAAACCGTTATCATTTTTTTGAAATCTTTTTTCCTTAATTGCTGAATCCTGAGAAATTAATTTTAAAAAATCTTTTTCATTCATTTCAAAGCTACCCCTATTTTATTTTTAAATTATTATGAATAAGCTTTTTAAAAGGGTACAATAATAATTGTGAAACCACTTTGAAAGGATTGATTTTTATGGTTTTACGTTCAAAAAAGCTTATATTCTTAAGTATTATTACTTTTATTCTATCAATTATTATGAGTGTTAGCATTTCGGCAATGGGTGCCGGTACAAACGGTACTGCCAATCCCGGTAATACAGGGACAAACGGTACGGCTAATTCGGGAAGTGCTGGTACAAACGGCACCGCTAATCCCGGTAATACAGGGACAAATTCCGGTACAGGTGAATTTAATAACGACACCGCCAACTCTTCCGGCACTGCAAATGACGCTGATTCATCAGGAATGGGCGGACTTGTCAATGATGTGGGAAATGCAGCGGAAAATGCTGTCAGTGACGTTGCAGACGCCGTTGACGATATAACCGGTATGGGCAAAGGTAAAGCAGGTTCAAGCAATAATAGTAACGACAATAACGGTGTCGTTGATTCTTCAAACAACGCCGAAAACGGCATTGTAGGCGATGGAACAAACGATGATACGGGTATGGGAACCTGGGGCATCATAATTGCAATTATTATAATTG
>JAZNAB010000176.1:0-16611 GCA_045586285.1 Candidatus Flemingiibacterium sp.
AACAAAAAAACGGGTCGATTTGACCCGTTTTTTGTTTTACTTTTTAAGCTTTGCCTGCGCCTTTAAACGGAGCGAGGTGTCGAGAATCGACTTGCGAAGTCTTATTGACTTGGGCGTTACCTCCATAAGCTCGTCCTCGGCGAGGAACTCAATAGCTTCCTCAAGGCTCAGCTGCTTGTGAGGAGTGAGAATAAGCGCTTCGTCTGCGCCCGAAGAACGGATAGACGTAAGGTGCTTCTTTTTGCAGGGATTAAGAGCAATATCGCCGATTTTAGGCGATTCGCCCACTATCATACCCTCATAAACGGGAGTTTGTACGCCAACGAACATCTGACCTCTGTCCTGAGTCTGATATAAACCGTAAGAGGTCGTTTCACCGGCCTCACTTGCCACAAGAGAACCTGTGTAACGAAGGATAATATCGCCTCTATAGGCTTCATACCCTGCGAATACAGAGTTGAGAATACCCTCGCCTCTTGTATCGGTAAGGAACTCACTTCTGTAGCCGAAAAGGCAGCGTGCAGGGATTAAATATTCAATTCTCATACGGCTTCCGTGAAGACCCATTTCGAGAAGGTCGCCTTTACGAGCGCCAAGCTTTTGAATAACAGTGCCCTCGCTTCCCTCGGGAACGTCAATAGAAACTCTTTCCATCGGCTCACAAACTACGCCATCAATTTCCTTATAGATAACTCTCGGCATAGAGCAGGTCAGCTCATATCCCTCACGGCGCATATTCTCAATCAATATGGAAAGGTGCATTTCTCCTCTGCCCGCAACTCTGAAGCTATCGGTTGTTTCACCGTCTGACACTCTGAGAGAAACGTCGCGGAGCAGCTCCTTGTAAAGCCGCTCACGAAGCTGGCGTGAGGTTACGAATTTACCTTCCTTACCAGCAAACGGGCTATCATTTACAGAAAAGGTCATTTCAAGGGTAGGCTCACTTACCTTTACAAATTCGAGAGGCTCAATACAGTCGCTTGACGTAACAGTATCTCCTATTGTAACGTCAGCCGCACCGGAAAAGCATACAATATCACCCATTTTTGCGCTTTCAACAGGTGTTCTTTGAAGTCCGTCAATCTGGTAAAGGGACACAATTCTCGTTTTCTTTGGTGCATCTTCCGAGTGGAAGTTTGATACAGCAACCTCTTGTCCCACCTTTACTGTTCCTCTTTCAATTCTTCCAATACCGATTCTGCCTACATACTCATTATAGTCAATTGAAGAAACAAGCATCTGAAGCGGGGCTTCAATCTCTCCCTCAGGTGCGGGTATATATTCAAGAATAGTATCAAAAAGGCATTTTAGATCTGTACCCTTATCCTCAGGCGACAGGGAAGCTGTGCCGTCACGGCCGCAAGCAAAAATCATCGGGCTGTCAAGCTGCTCATCTGTTGCATCAAGGTCAATAAGAAGCTCAAGAACCTCATCTATAACCTCATTAATACGAGCATCGGGCTTGTCGACTTTGTTTACAACAACAATAACCTTATGGTTAAGCTCAAGCGCTCTTTGAAGAACAAATCTAGTCTGAGGCATAGGGCCTTCCGCCGCATCAACAAGAAGGAGAACTCCGTTTACCATTTTAAGTATACGTTCAACCTCTCCGCCAAAATCAGCGTGGCCGGGGGTATCTATGATGTTTATTTTTACGCCGTTATAATGTGCCGCAGTATTTTTTGCAAGAATGGTAATTCCGCGTTCCTTTTCAATTGCGCCCGAGTCCATAACTCTGTCCTCTGTTGCCTGATTGTCACGGAAAATGCCGCCTTGCTTTAACATCTCATCAACAAGAGTAGTTTTACCGTGGTCAACGTGAGCGATAATTGCAATGTTTCTTAAGTCTTCTCTAACCAAAATAATCTCCATTCTGCCGCCGCCAAATATTCAAACGGCAACTTCTTTTCTTTTATAAGTCCATAAGATAAGCAAAATTATAATTTATAATGTCGCTTTTTATTATACCACAATTTTAAATTATGCGAAAGAGCCAAATTAGCTAATATTCGCTGTAGTTTGACCGGATTTTTGTGAAATTAAAACTGAGTCCGCTTAACTTCTGTTACTTTGTTTGTATCAAGGTCAATTTTAAAAATAACGCAATCAGCCGCTATATCTCCTTCGGCGAGTTCAAATCTGACAGGAAGCTTGGTTTTCAGCTTTTCGATAATTATATCCGAGCGCACTCCTAGAACGCTGTCGTGTACGCCTGTCATACCGAGGTCTGTTACATATCCGCTTCCGCCGGAAAGAATAATCTCATCAGCAGTCGGAACGTGAGTATGAGTTCCGAAAATGACGTTTATTCTGCCGTCAAAATAATGACCGAGAGCAATTTTTTCGCTTGTGGCTTCGGCGTGTATATCAAGCACTGATAAGTCATATCTGCCAATCTCTCGTGCAAGTATTCTTTCAACCGTATCAAACGGACAGGCAAGAGCGTCAAGGTATATAACCCCAAGCACGTTAATCACTAGCACTCTCACTCCGCCGACATTTATTATAGTATAACCGTTTCCGCAAACACCGGAAGGATAGTTCGCCGGGCGTACCAGCTGAAGACTGTTTTCTAGATAGCTTCTTATTTCTCTTTTTTTGAATATATGATTGCCGCTTGTGAGAGCATCACACCCAGAAGCCAGAAGAGTATCTGCGCTTTGAGGATCAAGACCGTTTCCAATTGCCGCATTTTCAGCATTACAAACAACCATATCTATTTTATGTTCACGTCTGAATGCCCAAAGCTTTTCATTTATGTGTTTAACGGCTGCAGGGCCTACCACATCACCAATGGCAAGCAGGGTAAAATAATTATTCATTCATTTCTCCTATTTGTTGTTTTTACCTTTAACCCGTTCCCAATACTCTTTAGCATTTTGTTCAGCTTTGTTGTCGCCGAAAGTATAGTAATGCTTATTTTTAAGTTCATCGGGAAGATACTGTTGTGTTACATAATGGTTTTCATAATCGTGAGGATATTTGTACCCTTTAAAAAGCGGACTTTGCAGAGGTGTCGGAACATTTTCGCCTTTTCCCGCACCAATGTCCGCTGCCGCCGCACCTATAGCCAGATATGCGCTGTTGGATTTGGGAGCCGTTGCAAGCATTACCGCCGCATCGGCAAGAGGTATTCTCGCCTCGGGAAGTCCAAGCTCTCTTGCGCTTTCAACACAAGCTCTTGTAAATATAAGTGCAGTCGGGTATGCAAGTCCTATATCCTCAGCAGCTATAACCTGAAGCCGTCTGCAAGCAGACAAAAGATCACCGCCCTCAAGCAGCTTTGCAAGATAAAATACAGCGGCATCGGGATCTGAACCTCTGATTGATTTCTGAAGACAGGATAAAAGATCGTAGTGTACGTCACCTGCACGGTCAAAGCTGCCCATTACCTTTGGCGTAAAGCTCTCTATAAGCTCTTTTGTAATTGTCCCGCCGTCTGCAGATGCAAGATAATAGGAATTTTCAAGCAGTCCAAGACTCCTTCTTACGTCACCGCAGCCTGAAGATGCAAGTAAATCAAGTGCCTCATCAGCACATACCAAAGACGTGCCATATTCTTTATTTAATTTTTCGAGCGCCCGTAACAGTGCTGTTTTAACGTCGGTTTTATTGACAGGTTTAAATTCAAACACTGCCGAGCGGGAAATAATAGCATTATAAATATAAAAATAGGGATTTTCGGTAGTTGAAGCTATAAGCGTAATCCTTCCGTCTTCTATATATTCAAGTAAGGATTGCTGTTGTTTTTTATTAAAATACTGTATTTCGTCAAGATACAGTAAAATCCCACCTGAGCCGAGAAGACTGCCCGTTTCCTCAATTACAGCCTTGACGTCAGCAAGACTTGCCGTTGTTGCATTAAGCTTACGAAGTGTCATTCCCGATTTCTCGGCAACTATGTTGGCTGCAGTCGTTTTTCCCGTACCTGAAGGGCCGAAGAAAATCATATTTGTTATATGTCCCGAATCAACCATTCGGCGAAGCACTCCGTTTTTTCCAATCAAATGCTCCTGGCCGACCATTTCATCAAAATCCATCGGCCTTACTCTGTTCGCAAGTGGTGTTGCCATACTGAAAATCTCCTTTCCGTCGTTTTTTATGACTGTGAGGAATAAAGAAATGTTTTTGCCGCCTCACAAGCAGCATCAAAAAGTGCCTTATCCTCACACAAATTTGCAAGTCTGAAGCGCATTTCTCCGTGCTGACGTATTTCTCCGTCAACACGCTTCAAAAAATCACCGGGGCCTCGCTCACTAAGGTCATATTCGGCAATTTTAAAGCCATCGTTGGTATTTTTAAGCATCTCAAGACGTTTTTTAGCAGGGCTTTCGCCTTTTGCATCTGTTACAAGTATGCAATAAGACTTCTCACTTCCTCTGCCTACACGGCCCCTTAATTGATGCAGCTGGGACAGCCCGAATCTCTCGGCGTTTTCTATAATCATCAGAGTTGCGTTTGGCACATTAACTCCAACCTCAACAACTGTCGTTGATACAAGCGCATCAATCTCGCCTTTTGCAAAGCTGTTCATAACTGCTTCTTTTTGTGCAGCCTTAAGCTGACCGTGAAGATATGCGGTTTTAACCCCCGGCATTTTTTCCGAAAGCAGCTTTTCGTGGGATATAACCGCCTTGGGTTTGTTTTGAGAAGTTAAACTGAGAAGGTCTTTATCTATATCATAAAGGCTTAACTCTTCCTGTGTCAGCTCGCCGTTTTCCGCCTCTTCAACAGACGGACAAATAACATAAGTCTGATGCCCCTGTTCTTTCTGTTTTTCGATAAATGCAAAAAGCCGTTGCCTATAGTCTTCATTTACTACAAAGGTATCAACCTTTTGTCTTCCTGCAGGAAGCTCATCAAGTCTTGACATATCAATATCACCGTAAAGGAACATTGCAAGTGTTCTCGGAATAGGCGTTGCACTCATTGTAAGCTGGTGGCAATCCTCGCCGCCTTTTAAGAGTAAGCTTTCTCTTTGAGAAGCACCGAATCTATGCTGTTCATCGCATATAACAAGTCCGAGATTTTTAAAATCCACCGTTTGACCTATCAGTGCGTGTGTTCCGATAAGTATATTGACTTTGCCGCTTTTTAAATCTTCAAGAAGTTTTTTTCTTGCCGCTCCCTTTACAGAGCCGGTAAGCAGTGCAGAAGTGATTCCAAGCTGTTCAAACAGCGCAGAAAGCTCCTTCATATGCTGTACGGCAAGTATCTCAGTGGGAGCCATAACGGCGCACTGCGCTCCGTTATTAACTGCAATGTAAGCTGCCGCTGCGGCAACTGCGGTTTTTCCGCTTCCAACATCACCCGAAACAAGCCTTCTCATAGGTCTGCCGCTTGAAAGGTCTGCCGCAATTTCTTTGATTGTTCGCTTTTGCGCTCCCGTCAAGGTAAATGGCAGTAAGCGTTCAAAAGTAGAAGTATCTCTCTTTACCATAGCCTTTGCATTGCCTGTTCTTTTAGGCGCTCTGCCCATATTCAAGCTGAAAGTATAGAATTCCTCAAAAATCAGGCGCCTTTTTGCAATTTCAAGCTCCTGAAAGCTCTCCGGCATATGAATTCCAAGCAGTGCTCTCCTGATACCGCACAGAGCATTTTCAATCCTTACGTTTTCGGGGAGCGGTTCGGGTATACTGTCGCCAATCAAGTCAAGCGACTCTTTTATAAGATTATTTATGAATTTTTGCGTAATACCGGAGCTAAGCGGATATACGCTCACAAAGCTTGGTAAAATTCTGCCCTCACATACAGGCTCAACCGCCGGCGAAGACAAGATACATTTGTTCCCCTTTTTTGTTATCTTGCCGTAAAACCTATATTCACTGCCTATTTGCAAATTATCTTTAAGATACGGCTGATTGAAAAACGTTATTTCGGCAGAAGCACTATCGTCAAAGGCACGGAGCTTACTTATTACCATACCTTGTCTTATTTTGGCGTTATGAACATCGGTGGCAACAGTTAAAACAAAAGACGCAACTTCTCCGTCATATGCATTTGAAAGGGACTTTACGTTGCCTCTGTACTCATAAGCTCTCGGGAAATGGTAAAGTAAATCGCCAACCGTATAAATCCCAAGTCTATATAGAGCTTCGGCCCTTACTTTTCCAACACCCTTCAAGCTTTTAATATCGGTTAAATGGCTGTATTCCACCTTTGTTCACCTCCTTTATGTCTGCCGATAAACCCGCAAAAGCCTCTGCCTCCGTTCTGTCGGCGGCAAAAAGGCTTTCAGTTAATAATACTATTATTTTTGTGCGGCAAAATATGTACCAACGTGCTCCCCGTCAGAGATACGGTATAGTATTTCCGGATTTTTTCCGTTTACTATTAACATTGGTATTCCTTTTTGTGTTACTATTTCTGCGGCTTTGATTTTTGTTATCATACCGCCCGTTCCTCTGTCAGAACCTGCACCGCCGGCATAAGCTTTAATTTCATCAGTTATTTTTTCAACCCGGTCAATCAGCTTTGCCTCCGGATTTTTCTTGGGATCTCTGTCGTAGAGCCCGTCTATATCCGACATATTTATAAGAAGTGCCGCACCGGATACAAGTGCAACATATGCACTTAAAGTATCGTTGCCGCCAAAACGGAGTTCCTCGGTGCTTATCGCATCGTTTTCGTTTATAATCGGCACAACGCCAAGACGAAGCAGCTCTTTGAAGGTATTTCTTGCATTATTATATCGTTCCGGATTATCCACAACGTCTTTAGTCATAAGCACTTGACCAACGTTGTGACCGTAGGTTGAAAAAAACTTTTCGTATACCTGCATAAGCTCTGCCTGACCGACAGCAGAAAGCGCTTGCTTTTCTTCCATCGTTTCGGGACGTCTTTTAAGCCCGAGTCTTGCAATACCGGCAGCAACCGCACCTGAGCTGACAAGCACAACCTCGTGACCGGCATTTTTAAAATCAGACAGTATTCTCACAAGAAGCTCCATTCGACGAAGATCAAGACTTCCCGTTTCGTGTGTTAAGGTATTTGAACCGATTTTTACAACTATTCTTGTTTTTTCATTAAGTATGCTCATTTCGTAATAAAAAGTTTCCTTTCCGTCAATTAAGCTGATATTTTTTATATTTCTTCAAAACAGTCAAGATACAACTGAACCTGAGCGTCATCAACATAAGTTATACAAATTGAAACTATATGACCGCCAATTTTTCTGATGAAAAATGCTTGATTTGAAGATATATCTCCAATCGGAATACTATATGAAATATAGCTGTATGTTCCACTACAAATACTGCGCTCTTCGATATCGCTGAAACTTCCGATATTCTGATTGCTTTCGAAGTATGCCGCCTTCAAATTGTCTATATATTCTTTAACTCCCAAATCGTCATCTACAATCTCAGAAATTATAACAATGTTACTGCTAAAATTGCTATCGGCTGCCATCATTTCGTAAACAGATGCTACCGTACTGTAATCGATTGCAGTATCATCAGAATTTTCAATTCCCATATAGCCAAGCAAATCCGCCTCAGTTGCCATAAATAAATCAGCCGAAGGTGCAAACTTAACTCCAAGACTTTCGTTTGTATAAACACCGTCTGTTACGCTGCCTTTAGTATACTCCTTTTCGGAGCAACCGTTTAAACAAGTACAAAAAGTAATCAATGCAATTAAAAGGGCTATTAAAAGACTTATTCTTTTTTTCATAATTCTCTCTCTTTCTTCGTTATATATCGGCATAAAGTTAAGTAACTTTTTTTAAAATTTTCAAAAATAGACTTTTCAAAATGACTAATATATATTATAATATAATTATATATCAATAATAGTGCCTATTAATAATATTATAACCTTATTATACAAAAAAAGCAAGAGCTGACGTAAAATTTCTCCCTTTTAAATCACCGGAATATCTTGAAACGGGGGTTTTCATATGAATACAACCAATTACAAAAATGAATATGGGCAAACCCCGTTATTACTTGCGCCGTGCGGCTCACCGGAAGCCTTAGATGCCGCTATTGCAGGCGGTGCTAATGAGGTCTATTTCGGGACAACTGCTTTCAATGCCCGAATGAGCGCAAAAAACTTCACGGGGGATATACTTGAAAAGTCTATAGAAAAGTGCCGTCTTTACGGAGTCAAAAGCAATATTACCTTAAACACCCTGCTTTTTGACAAGGAGCTTGATGATCTTCTTAAAACAGCAGAAAGATTATATAAGCTTGGCGCAGATGCTCTTATAGTTGCAGACCTTGGTGCTGCAAGTCTTATAAACAAATATTTTCCCGATTTTGAACTGCACGCCAGCACTCAGGCTATGGGGCATAATATCGAAGCGGCAAAACTCCTTCAAAAGCTTGGTTTTTCCCGAATGGTTGCGGCAAGGGAACTGGATTTTGATAATCTAAAGACATTGTGCGCCGCCTCACCTATTGAAATCGAAATGTTTATACACGGTGCAATTTGTGTTTCTCAGTCCGGAGGCTGCCTTGCCAGCTCACTAATCGGCGGCAGAAGCGGAAACCGAGGAGAATGTGCCCAGCCTTGCCGTCTGCCATATAAATGCCAAGGGAAAAAAGGCGGGGACTATCCGCTCAGCATAAAAGATATGTGCCTTGCCGAGCATATAACAGAAATTCTCACCCTTGGCGTCACATCTCTTAAAATCGAAGGCAGAATGAAAAATCCCGACTACGTTTACGGGGTGACAAGTATATACAGACAGTTGCTTAACGAAAAGCGAAACGCCACCGAAAAAGAGCTTTCTTCGCTCCGTGCTCTCTTTTCAAGAAGCGGCTTTACCGACGGATATTTTACAAAAAGGATTGATGTTGGTATGCTCGGAATTCGTACAGATAAAGACAAAACGCTTTCCGAAATGGCAACATATGACAGCAAAATAATCGAAGATATTTCAAAAGAAAGACGGCAAAGCATCAATCTGTCGGCAAAAGTAAAGCAAAATGCCCCCGCCGAGCTTACTGCAAGTCTTGGCACTTTGAGCGTCACGGTAACGGGCGATATTCCCGAAAAAGCCAATAACAGACCTCTTACCAAAGAGGATATTCAAAAAAATATAATTAAGCTTGGCTCTTCACCCTTTAAAAAAGGGGAAGTAACAATAGAGCTTGACGATGGGCTCATACTTTCTCTGTCGTCACTAAATAAGCTAAGGCGTGACGCTGTCGACGCCCTTTGTGAAAAGCTGAAACCGAAACGGGAACATAACCTTCCTGAGAATTTACAAGGCATAATTCCCCAAAAAGCCCCAAAAGCACCAAATCTTAAAACCGCACTTTTTCAAAATGACAGTCAGATTCCTGAAAATGCATCTGTGGATATTGCCTTTGTGCCAATTGAAAAGCTCTCTCCGAAAAGCCGTGCAAACGGCGTAAGTCTGCCGCCTGTGATTTTCGACTCGGAAACTAAAGAAATCGAAACAATGCTTAAAGCGGCAAAAAAACAAGGCATAAAGCATCTTCTTATTTCTAACATCGGGCATCTTCACCTTGCAAAGAAGTATGAAATGATTTGCCACGGTGACCAAAGGCTTAATATTTGCAATAGCCATACAGCAAGTGTATTATATAACTGCGGTTTTGACAGTCTTACAGCTTCTTGTGAATTATCGCTCCCAAGGCTGAGAGATATTGGGCTTCCACCTGTTATATACGGAAAAATACCGCTTATGACACTTGAAAAATGTGTTATTCGTGACCTTTATTCCTGCGAAAAATGTAATTCCTCTGATTTCTTATATATACTTGACAGAAAAGATATAAGCTTTCCGCTTTCAAGAGCATATAAGCACCGAAATATATTATATAACAGCGTTCCCGTTTATATGGGCGACCGTCAAGATGAGCTGACTCGGTATAATATTAAAGGCGGACACTATATCTTTACCGACGAGAAGCCTGATGATATTAAATCTTTGCTTCTTGGAAAAGCTATCGTCCAAAACACCACAAAAGTCAGAAGAATAAAACAAAAAAACGACGTTTGATACCCAAAACTGCGGTTTTATAAAAAATCATACCAAAAGGAAATAACGTGAAAATATTTTGATAGATAGTCCTGCATTCACTGTTTCACGCCCAAATTATTTGAGCCGCCTTTGGCGGTATGGAGGTTACTATGAGTAAAATAGACGTTAAAATAAAGCTGTTGCGAGATGGAGTTGAGCTTCCGAAATATGCTACTGACGGCTCAGCGGCAATAGACCTGACAAATGCCGGCGAGGAATTGACACTCGCCCCCGGGGAAAGAAAGCTTGTTCCCACAGGCATTGCAATTGCCCCCGAAAGCCGTGATACAGTTTCACTTTTATTTGCACGAAGCGGACTGTCCTCAAAGCACGGGATTTGCCTTGCCAACAGCGTCGGTGTAATCGACGCCGACTACAGAGGAGAGATTTGCGCCGCACTTGTAAACTCTTCTGACAAAAGCTACACTATAGCTAAAGGCGAAAGAATTGCACAACTTATGTTTGTTCCCGTACTGAAAGCCAACCTTATACTTGCCGACAGCCTTGATGAAACCGAGCGTGGTGCGGGCGGTTTTGGCTCAACGGGTAAAAAATAATGACACCTAAGATTATATTAGCCTCAAATTCCCCACGCCGACGTGAAATCCTCACAGGGCTGGGTATGGATTTTTCTGTTATGGTTTCGGACTGTGACGAGAACCTTTCCGAAATCACTTCACCCGATAAAGCGGTTTGCGAATTAGCACGGAGAAAAGCGCTTGACGTAGCGCAAAATCTTAGTGCTGAAAGTCATACCGACTATATTGTAATCGGAGCTGACACCGTGGTTTATGACGGAGAAAACATTCTCGGCAAGCCAAAAAACCGTGAAGATGCCCTTAACACAATTCTGTCTTTATCAGGACGCACTCATTCTGTATATACGGGGATAGCTTTAGCCGGCAGAATAGGTAATGAGGACAAGCTTTTTACAAGCGCTTGCAGAACAGACGTTGTATTTTGCGATATTTCAAAAGCTGAGGCGGAATACTATGTCAAAACAGGGGAATGTGACGATAAAGCCGGCTCTTACGGAATACAAGGACTTGGGGGCATTTTCGTAAAAGAGCTTCACGGCGATTATTACAATGTAGTAGGACTTCCGATTTCAAATCTCAGAACTCTTATGCTTGACGGCTTCGGGCTTGACATTTGTGCTTATATAGCAAAAAAGCAATAATAGAAAAGGAACAGAAAGGAAGCTTTTTATAAAGCTGTGTCTATAAAATGGCAGTAAAGCTCGGCATTGATTTTGGTTCAAGAACCATAAAAATTTGCAGTGAAAGCCGTGGAATTATTCTTCGTGAGCCCAATATTGCAGCCGTTGATACAAAAGGAAACGTTGTTGCGGTTGGAACACAGGCATTGCTGCTTCAAGGAAGAGCGCCGGGTACGGTAACCTTGCGCCGTCCTATAGAGAATAATAATATAACAGATTTTGCTCTCTGTGCAGAAATACTTGATAATTGCCTTGAAGCTGCTGCTCCGTCTTCAAAAAAGAATATTGTTGCAGCAACAAAATACAGTTTCGGAAGCTGCAACAGAAAGCTCCTTCTAGATGCACTTAACGATTGCCATACGGGTAAAATTTCTCTTTATGACAGCGCTCTTGCAGCGGCAATCGGCTCAGGCATTGACTGTACTGACAGTGACCGTCACAGTGGAACTATTATCTCGGATATGGGAGCAGGTTCAACAGAATCCGCATACATAAGAGGCGGAGAGCTTATCCGGGCGGAAACGGAATTTGCCGGAACAGACAGCATTGACCTTGATATTGTTGCATACATAAGACGAACATACAGCATAGCAATAAGTCAAAAAGAAGCAAGACGCTCAAGGCTTTGCCCGACTATTGATAATGCCAGCAACATTCTGTATGAATTTTTGGGAGCTGACGGCACAACAGGTATGCCAAAACGCATTTCTTTACCTAATGAAGCCATTGATTCTATTGTTGAAAATTACCTTTATAAAACCGCACAAAACATATCAACCCTTTATAAAAATCTTCCGAGATTCAGAGAAGAATCCTCAAGGGTTGACAGAATAATTCTTACGGGCGGCGGCGCATTAATAAAAAATGCAAAGGATTTTATTTCAAATGTGCTTGAATGTGAAATTCTGATGCCGGAAGCACCCGATGACTGTATAATAAACGGGCTTTATACGCTAATCACTAAAAAATAACCCTCAAATAATCCGAAAGGAATAAAATTTAATGGTCTTTTCAAGTCTTGAATTTTTGCTTTTGTACTTGACTTCAACCTTATTTTTATACTTTATAACACCGCTTAAATTCAGAAACATAACTCTTTTTGCCGTTAGCTTGGTTTTTTACGGTTGGGGTGAACCTGTTTACGTCTTTTTAATGCTGTTCACCATAACTATCGACTACTTTTTTGGCTATCTTGTTGAGCTTTATTTAACAAGGGATAATAAAAAAAGTGCAAAGATTGCACTTTTTTTGGCAGTTATAGTTAATTTGTCAATTCTCGGATTTTTCAAGTATTACGACTTTTTCGCATCGAATTTAAGGCTGATACCTTATCTTTCAGGAATTCCGCTTTTAAATCTTGAATTGCCTATCGGCATATCCTTTTATACTTTTCAAGCTCTTTCTTACGTTATCGACGTATATAGACGTGATACATCAGCGCAAAAAAGCTTTGCGGCTTTCGGTGCATACGTCACCCTTTTCCCACAGCTTATTGCAGGACCGATTGTAAGATATAAGGACGTTGACAGCCAACTTTTGAAAAGAGAACAAAGTATCCCACTGTTTGCAGACGGTGTACGCACCTTTACAGCGGGCCTTTGCAAAAAAGTTTTACTTGCTAATGAGGCGGGACAGCTTTGGGAATATTTCAGAGATATACCAACTGACGAAAGAACCGTTATTGGCGCTTGGTTTGGCATTATACTTTATTCTTTTCAGCTTTATTTTGACTTTTCGGGATACTCGGATATGGCAATCGGTCTTGGAAAAATGTTAGGATTTCATTTTCTTGAAAACTTTAATTATCCCTATATCTCAAAAAGCATTACTGAATTTTGGCGCAGATGGCACATCTCTCTCGGCACTTGGTTTCGGGAGTATGTATACATTCCCCTCGGCGGCAACCGCTGCTCAAAATTAAAGCATATCAGAAACATTTTTATTGTATGGCTTTTAACGGGATTCTGGCACGGTGCTAACTGGAATTTTATTTTCTGGGGGCTTTACTATTTCCTATTCCTTATAACAGAAAAGCTGTTCCTTCTGAAGCTTCTTGAAAAAGCGCCGAGAATCATAGCTCACGTCTACACTTTATTCTTTGTGCTTTTTGGTTGGCTTTTATTTGTTTTTGAGGATTTGAGCGCTCTTGGCGTATACCTCGGGAATATGTTTGGCGTTGGTGCAGATGCCTTTATTAACAGCCTTGATGTGTACAATCTTACCAGAAACATAGTATTTATAATTATACTATCCATAGCCTCAACCCCCTTGCCTAAAAAGCTCTATCAAAAATTCACAAACAACAACGAAAGCGCAAAAAACATAATGGCTTTTGTGTCAATCGCCGCCGTGCTTTTATGTATGGCATATCTGGTTGACTCCTCTTATAACCCCTTTTTGTATTTCAGATTTTAGGGAAAAATCCTTCAATTGCACTTTTTAGAAATGCGGCGTGTATAACAGATTTTTCACGCCCGGTTTTGCGGAGCACCCCAACAAAATTCATCTAAGGAAGCTTTCACTACGGGAAAGCTATGGTAGTTAAAATGAAAAAATACAAGCTATACGATAAGGTTTTAACGCTTGGATTAATTACAATTATATATGGTTTTTCACTCGTTATGCTGATAAATCCCGACAAATCTTTTTCGGCTGATGAAAACCGTTATCTTCAAAAAGCCCCTGCTTTCACACTTGAAAAGCTGATCAGCGGTGCATATACAAAAGAAATTTCTGCTTGGTGCACCGATCAAATTCCCCTGCGGAATCAATTTGTAGGTACAAAGGCTTTAGCGGAAAGTCTGCAGCTCAAACTTCAAAACAACAATGTAATTAACTGCCTTGATCGATATATAATCGCAAAGAATGATTTTGTAGATTATAATATTATGAAAACTAATTTATCGGCACTGGAAGATTTCAAAAATAAACAAGACCTGCCCTTTACCCTTGCTGTTGCGGGCCGCTCACAAGATGTACTGTTAAAATATATGCCCCCTGTTTATCCCGCAAAAGAAATATCCGACAAAGCGTTTGATTTTCTTGATAGGTTAACCGGCGGCTTTAATAATGTAGATTTGCTGACTCCTCTCAGAAATGCGGCAAATGAGGGTAAATACGTTTATTACAAAACCGACCATCATTACACTACTCTTGGCGCTTACATCGCCTATACGGAAATTGTAAAGTCTTACGGCATAGAGCCATACCCAATTGACTATTTTGAAATTGAAACTGCAAGTGAAAGCTTTTACGGCACAATCTGGTCAAAGGCGGGAATGAAATGGATTGCTCCCGATAAAATTGAGTTTTTCCGCTTTGACGGTGATGAAAGCCTCGTCACAGAAATAACCGACACGGGAGAGCTGCTTTGCGGCTTATATGACAGAGATTATCTTAAAGAAAAGGATAAATACAGCGCCTTTATCGGCGGAAACAACGGTTACGTCAGAATTTATCCAAGCAACGACAGTCCTCTTTACAGCGAAAACCGCCCAAAACTTCTTATGTTAAAGGATAGCTTCGGACACGCCCTTGCGCCATTTCTTTCAGCACACTTTGACCTTGAAATTGTTGACTTAAGGTATTATCGCCTATCTGTCGGAGAAATCATCAAGGCTGTAAACCCTGACGGAATTCTTGCCATTTACAATATGGACAGCCTCATATCCTCAGATTCGCTTTTGAATCTGACCATAAACGGTTGAAATTTAAATCTCGGCTTTTATAAGTAAAAAAGGTACGCATCTCTGCGTACCTTTCTTTTTATTTAACCGATATTTTCGTTAACAATAACAGCATCCTCGGCTTTTTCAAGTTCTATATTGCGGTAACATTCCATACCTGTTCCGGCAGGAATAAGCTTACCGATAATTACATTTTCCTTAAGTCCGAGTAAGTTGTCTACTTTGCCCTTAATTGCTGCCTCGGTAAGAACCTTTGTGGTTTCTTGGAACGAAGCCGCTGACAAGAAGGATTCAGTAAGGAGTGCTGCCTTGGTGATACCAAGAAGTACCGGCGATGCCTTTGCAAGTTGAAGTGTAATTTCACCTGCATCTATTCTTGCCTGAACCTCTCCGTTTTCACGTTCAAGCTCGTGTAAGTCAATAACAGAACCTGCAAGCAGGGAAGTATCGCCTGGCTCTTCAACACGAACCTTACGTGTCATCTGACGTGCAATAACCTCAATGTGCTTATCGTTAACTTCAACCGACTGCAGACGGTAAACCTTCTGAACTTCACGGATAATATAATCGTAAGCAGCATCAAGTCCGTTAATACGAAGAATGTCTGTCGGGCAGATTGAACCCTCGGTAAGAGGCTGTCCTGCACTAACTGTCTGACCGTCTTCCACAACAATACGTGTTCCGAAAGGAATCGGATATGCGATATCTTCTGTCTGTCCGCCGGCGGAAACTACAATTGTTCTCATACGTTTGTTTTCGGTAATACGAACAACACCGTCGATTTCCGCAACAATTGATGTCTTCTTTGGACGGCGGGCTTCAAACAACTCTTCAACTCTCGGAAGACCTTGTGTAATATCCGCTCCCGCAACACCACCTGTATGGAAGGTACGCATAGTAAGCTGTGTACCCGGCTCACCGATTGACTGTGCGGCAATAATACCAACTGCCTCACCTACGTTAACAGGCTTAGAGGAAGCAAGGTCTGCACCATAGCAATGTGAGCATACGCCGTGTTTTGCTTTACATTCAAGTATTGTTCTGATAAGAACCTTTTCGATACCTGCAGCACAGATTGCATCTGCAATATCGTCGGTAACCATTGTATTATCAGCGGCAATAACCACACCTGTTTCAGGGTGTACCACATCGCCGATAACAAAACGTCCGATAAGTCTGTCACGAAGCGGCTCGATAACCTCATTGCCGTCCATAATCTTGGATACCCAAATACCCTTGCGTGTTCCGCAATCGTCCTCACGGACAATAACGTCCTGAGAAACGTCAACAAGACGACGTGTAAGATATCCGGAGTCAGCTGTTTTAAGCGCCGTATCCGAAAGGGATTTACGAGCTCCACGTGCCGCAACGAAATATTCAAGAATGTTAAGTCCCTCACGGAAGTTAGACTTAATAGGCATTTCCATAGTCTTACCGTTGGTAGCAAACATAAGTCCACGCATACCGGCAAGCTGACGCATCTGTGTCATACTACCACGGGCACCGGAGTCAGCCATCATCTTAATAGGATTGTATCTATTAAAGCTCTTTTGAATTTGGGCGATAACATCATCAGTTGCCTTGTCCCAAATTTCGATAACGCAATTGTATCTTTCATCCTCGGAAAGCTCACCGTCGTTAAAGTGCTGGAAGATTTCATCAACCTTAGCCTCAGCCTCTTTTACGATTGTGTACTTCATTTCTGGAAT
>JAZNAB010000177.1:0-16392 GCA_045586285.1 Candidatus Flemingiibacterium sp.
CTCCAAGACGGTCGTCGCACAAGCGACGGTCGTTTTAAGTATATGCCGGTGTGTTGGAATTGGCAGACGAGGCGGACTCAAAATCCGTTGGTAGCGATACCGTGCGGGTTCGACCCCCGCCACCGGCACCACAAAGCACTGCAAGGATAAAGCCTTGCGGTGTTTTGTTTATATAGGCATAAAAGGTCAGTTCATCGTCATACAAAAGGTCACCGCAAGTATATTTTGCGGTGACCTTTTAGTTATTATTTTTCTACCAATTATCTTTTGTGTTCCTGCTGTGACCGATAAACTGAAATTTTGCTCTATCTTGCTTAATGAGGCATACTAAAATAAAAAACACAATATCTACGAAATAATATCAATAGTCAAAACCGTTGCCAAAATAATGCCGATAATTTTTAAGATTTTCTTTGCTTTGCAATTTTTTCACCAAGGTTTATAGTAATTTACTCCTTTATGTTTTTGTTGTTCTCATTATAGCATATTCAACAAAAACATACTACCAATTTGGTGTTTCTAAATGTAAACCTCAAGTTGCAGTACTTGATTTTCACATATTTTCATCATTCCAACAAATTCCGGTTTATTGATTTTTTTATAGCTGTTGATGAATGGTAACACCAAGCCGAATCGGGACTTATTTAAAACAAATCATTCCATTGTATTTGTGAAAATTTTTCATGAGCTTCGGGGGTATAGTGTATACCATCCGGCAAAAATATACCGTGTGTATGTGGTGTATCATTGTAAAGCTCAGTTTTTTTAAGGTCTATTATTTTACAGTTATCATAAAGATTCTTGAATCCTTCGAAAATTTTTCGCATTTTCTCTATACGTGAATACTCAATGTTTTCGGATAGTGGTTTGTAAAGATAGAGCGGTATACCTGTCCCGTTAGCATCACTTCCGAGAGCAGTAAAGAATCCCCAAAATAGATTTTGATAATTATCCGGAGCTTCATCAAGTGCTCTCGCACCTGTATGACACTCAGTTTCCCATTGATTCCAATGCAATCCGATAACCTGCGGTTTTTTACCGTTGGTCATAAGATTCATATAGGCAAGAGATAAAATTTCAGTCGCAAGAGGATAAAGTGATATATCGCATTCGCCAAGCACCCCTGGTTTTATGATAGGCTCCCTCATAGAATACCACATATTATTTCCCCGAGTTTCATAGGAAGCTATTCCCTGCGCTCCTATTGAAATCTGAATTACATATAGGTCAGGAAGTTTTTCTCCCCTATCAATTGCTTCTTGCCAACGAAGTGCAAACAGATTTGCAAGAGAACATGTATCATCTTGTGTTTCTCCAAGATTCATTCCACCTGTTGTAAATCCGCTCCAAGTTACATCATCAAGACCATAAGCCTGATTGTGCTCCCTTGATAGTCCGAATACATTTTTTAAAGGAGTTCTGACCACTTTTTCGGGCGGAAGCTTTGTTGCGTGTGCATGAGCATTTGACTGCCCCATTACAATTAATATAGGTGCAGAATTTTCAGTAAAATGCATTCTGTTATCCCCTTCCCACTTGAATTAGGCATTATTCTTATTAATTATGTAATTGCTTTATTTTAACTTTAATCTTTCTTTTTTGCATCGTTTTGACGAATTTCAACTCGGCGGATTTTTCCGCTTGATGTTTTGGGAAGCTCGTCTACAAACTCAACAACCCTGGGATATTTATATGGTGCAGTTGTCACCTTAACGTGATTTTGAAGTTCCTTCTTTAAATCATCACCCGCTTTGTCCTTCCAATTCTTTGCAAGTACAACCGTAGCCTTTACAACCTGGCCTCTGATCTGGTCAGGCACAGCGGTAACAGCACATTCAAGCACACTTGGGTGAGTTAAAAGTGCACTTTCAACCTCAAAGGGTCCGATACGATAACCCGAGCACTTTATAACATCGTCGTTTCTGCCTTCAAACCAATAATATCCGTCAGAATCTCGCCAAGCAAGGTCGCCTGTATTGTATACTCCGTCTTTCCAAGCGTGAGCCATCGCCGCCTCATCGTTATAGTATTCCATAAATAATCCGGTCGGGTGTTCACCTGCATTTTTTATAACAATAGAGCCGACAATACCGTCCTCGCAGGAGTTACCGTTCTCATCAATAATATCTATATCATATATAGGCGACGGCTTACCCATTGAACCAACCTTGATTTCGTCCCAGCCGAAATTGGCAAGAAGAACAGTAGATTCAGTTTGACCGAACCCCTCATAAATCGTATGACCTGTAGCTTCTTTGAAACGATTTACAACCTCAGGATTTAATGCTTCTCCTGCCGTTCCGCAGTGATGAAGAGATGAAAAATCACAAGTTGACAAGTCTTCTTTGATAAGGAATCGATAAATCGTAGGCGGAGCACAGAATGATGTAAGCTTCAAATGGTCAATTGCGGCAAGTAACTTTGCAGGAATAAACTTATCGTTATCGTAAGCAACATTTACAGCTCCGCAAATCCATTGGCCGAATATTTTGCCCCAAGCAAACTTTGCCCAACCTGAATCTGCAACAGTAAGATGTCTGCCTCCATCCTCAACCTTCTGCCAATAGTGAGCAGTAGTAATATGTCCGAGCGGATAGAGGAAGTTATGTGTTATCATTTTCGGCATACCGCTTGTACCCGAAGTGAAATACATAAGCATTGTATCATAGTTTGAAACAGCATCTTTGCCTGTAGGACGTATGTAATTATCAGATGCTTTTTTTGTAAGCATTCTCATATCAAGGAAGTTATCACTCTCGGTAAAACGCTTTTCAATATTATCACCGACAACACCCACATACTTAAGTGTCGTGCATTTTTCACGGCAATTTCTGATATGATTAATAATAACGTCATCTTCAGCAGCAATAATCATCTTAACCTGCGCCGATTCGCAACGATATATTATATCCTTTTCGGTCAGCTGAAACGAAGCGGGAATTGAAACTGCCCCCATTTTGCATAGTGCTACAATCGTAAACCAAACCTCCGGGCGCTGCTTTAAAATAAGCATTACCCTATCTCCCTTGACGATCCCAAGACTTGTAAGCAACGATGCAATTTTGTCCGATTGCTTTTTTACGTCAGCAAAGGTAAAGTGCGCTTCACCGCCATCATCGTTAATCCATACAAGTGCAGGTTTATCAGGTTCAAGACGTGCATATTCATCAATTATGTCATATCCGAAGTTAAATACCTCCGGGATATTCAATTTGTAATTTTCTTTAAAATCGTTATAATCTTTAAACTCTATCCTTGGCAAATATTTTGACAAAAAATTCATCTGATTTATATTCCTTTATCTTATCTGCGTTTCATATTTTCGTTTATAACAGTTAAGAACTTGGCTACTGATCCGATTGCACGCTGTCCGTGCGGAAGTGTCGGATCAAAATAAATAGAATCGCCTTGTCCTAAAATATACTCTCTGTCACCAATGTGAACAGCTATAGTTCCCTCAAGAACCATATTAAATTCCTGACCTGTATGTGTTACAAGTCCAGGGTCTTCATCTGAGGGATCTAAGGTAACGATCATAGGTTCCATTTCTCTATTTTTATAATTGTATGCAAGAGATGAAAATTTGTATCCCGCATAACGTTCAACATCAAGTCCTTTTCCGCCTCTTACAAGAGTATAGTCAGCCATTCTGGGCTCATCGCCAAGCAAAAGCACCGTTGGATCAACGCCAAATTCGGAAGCAATTGAATAAAGCTTACCAACGGGGATATCACAGCTTCCATTTTCATATGAAGCATAGACTTCTGAAGAAACACCAATTTTACTAGCTATTACATCTGCATCAAGCTCTAAAATTGATCGTAATTCACGCACTCTGGCAGCGATTTGTTCAATCTGTGGCAGCATATTTGTGTATCCTTTCCGAAATTTTATTTTTTGGATTTAATCTTATATTATATATTATATCACATAATAACAAGCATTTCAAGTGATATTTTAAACAAATACAAGTATAAAGTTTACGCTTTAGTATGATAGTATGCGGTATTTTGTATTCGAAGTTTTTCGACATAATCAGTGTGTTTTTCAAAAAACTATTGACAACAGTTTTTTTCTATGTTATAATATAGTGTACTTAAAAATATCTTATCAAGAGCGGTGGAGGGACTGGCCCTGCGAAACCCAGCAACCTGCATTTTATGTAAGGTGCTAAATCCTGAGAGATGAGAGCATTATATATGCCTTTTACCCCTCGGGATATGCCGAGGGGTTACTTTTACCTTTTTGATACAACCCTAAAATTCAAAACAAGCCGTCTAAACGGCAGAACGGAGCAAAATATGGCAAAATATTTATTCACATCTGAGTCGGTAACAGAAGGACATCCCGACAAAATATGCGACCAAATTTCAGACGCTGTACTTGATGCACTTTTAGAAAAAGATCCAATGTCACGTGTAGCCTGCGAAACAACCACCACAACAGGCATTGTAATGCTTATGGGTGAAATTACCACAACGGCTACTATAGATTTTCAGAAGATTGTTCGTGAAACAGTCCGTGAAATTGGCTACGACGATGATGCAAAGGGCTTCAACTGTGACACCTGTGCAGTTCTTAATCAGATCCACGGTCAATCACCTGATATTGCCCTCGGAGTTGACAAAGCACTTGAAGCTAAAGAGGGTGAACTTACCGATAAATATGATACCGGGGCAGGTGACCAGGGACTTATGTTCGGCTATGCCTGCGACGAAACTCCCGAGTTTATGCCGCTCCCCATTTCTCTTGCTCACAAACTTGCACTTCGTTTAACAGAAGTTCGCAAAAACGGCACCCTTCCCTATCTCCGTGCAGACGGAAAATCCCAGGTAACCGTTGAATACGAAGACGGTAAGCCTGTACGTGTTGATGCTGTAGTTATTTCTTCTCAGCACAGCGCAGATGTTGAGCTTGACCAAATCCGTGCAGATATTATTGCAAACGTAATCAAGCCCACAATCCCCGCAAACCTTATTGATAATAATACAAAGATTTTTGTAAACCCCACAGGACGTTTTGTAGTAGGCGGTCCTCACGGTGACTCAGGCCTTACAGGACGCAAGATTATCGTTGATACTTACGGCGGATATTCGCGTCACGGCGGCGGAGCTTTCTCCGGAAAAGACCCGACTAAAGTTGACCGTTCCGCTTCTTATGCAGCTCGTTACATAGCAAAGAATGTCGTTGCCGCAGGACTTGCAAGTAAGTGTGAAGTTCAAATTGCATATGCAATAGGTGTTGCAAAGCCTGTTTCTGTTCTTATCGAAACTTTCGGAACAGCTAAGGTTGCAGAAGAAAAAATCAGCGCAAAGGTTGCAGAGCTTGTTGACCTTCGCCCTGCTGCTATTATCGACCGTTTCAAACTTCGCCGTCCGATTTACAGAAAACTTGCTGCTTACGGTCATATGGGTCGTGAAGACCTTAAAGCTCCTTGGGAAAACCTTGATATTTCAAGTGAACTTGCAAAACTTCTTTAAATATAGCTTAATGCAGAAAAGGACTGCCGCCTTAGCGGTAGTCCTTTTTACTTAGCTTCAAGTTCATTTAACAATTTTTCGGCGGCATCAACAATTGCCCTGTCGTTTTCATAAGTTATAAGTTTCTTTACCTGATCATAGTGACAAAGCTTGTAGGAGCTAACCTCTGATTCCTGGATTTTTACGCCCTCTCCGTCAAATCTGCCAAGAAAATATACAGACTGTTTTTTTGTCTTTGACGTCAAAACATACTCAACAGTATGACGGAAACCGTCAATAAAAGTTATTTCAACGCCTGTTTCTTCAAGTACTTCTCTGAATGCAGTTTGATGCTCGGTTTCGTGTTTTTCCATATGGCCCTTAGGAAGTCCACAATGGCCGAGATTCATTTTTATTATAAGATATTTGCGGTCCTTGCCCTCCCCGGTAAACACAACCGCACCACAAGATTTTTCGTACAGGCAATATATTTTGGCATTTTCCGTTTCGTCCCAATGTTCAAGCGCTTCTGCAATTTCGTGCTGTGTCCAATTGTATGGAGTATCGCTCTCATCAAGCACAACTCCGACACAGCCCTGCTTGTCCACAAGAACACCAATACAAACACCCGTAAAGCTTACTCCAATTTTGTCATTGCTGCTGATAATATAAGCGGTTTGAACCGTATATCCGCTTTCACCGTCAAGCATAACAGTCCCTCTTGACACATTACCGTGACGTGCATATGTGCGAACAGGATACTTATTTCCAAGAAGTGACTCCGCATAAATACGGTCGGAAAAATCAGATTGCCGCCTGAACATATTTGTTTGTGATCGCATTATGAGTCAGCCCCTTTCTTTTATTACCATTAAATTATATTATACCACATATTCTATATGATTGCCAACAAATCAACACAATATTTAATAAAAATTTCACAAATCGCCTTATATAATATAAAACTACGTATTATCTCTGCCAATAATCTATAATTTCTACCGTAGTTATCGGTTGAATATACATAGGAGCGCTTTGAGGATTTTCAAGCCAAGGTGTTATTATTAGATCATTTTGCCAATCTGCCCTTGACGTAATTCGCATAGCCGCAGTCGCAATTGCAATATTCGATTCAACCTTATCGTAAAGTGTTACAAAAATATGAGAAACATAAACAAATCTCACTGCAAGTTGGTCTTCACAGTCAAATTTTTCTTTATAAAAATCACAGAATTCTGCCATTTCATCGCTTACGTCCTCAAACATATAGTCTTTACCCTTTAGAAAATATAACTCCTCTGCACTTGTTGGAAAGGTTATTTCTATTTTGTTTAAAAATCTTGTGTTATTTGATGCCCTATAGTTATTCTTCAAGTATTTAAGAGGAGCTATTTCAATCGGATATGGTACACGGCAGGTAAAGGGGCTGTTTTCATTTGAATACACCACCTCAATGTTACCCTCTCCGAAAAATCTGAAGGTGACGTTATGCTCATCGCTGATATACTCCGAATTATCGATAAGCTTTGTCATTCCGTCTTTCGTATTTATGAAAATACCAAGCTTCTGTTCATTTATCGAAATTGTTGATATTGTGGGAGCTTCAAACTTTTCTGTTGTAGGACCATTAAGCTTTTTTGTGTATTCAAGATAATTTATATAAGTAATAATAAGTATGATAGCAACAATAAAACAAAGCATTATAAGCCAATAATTTCTTATTGTTCTTTTTAAATTGTCTTCACCCATATTATCCCCCAAAAAAAGATTATTCCTTAATAATAATTATACCATATCTTATATAGACTGTCAAACATAGGGTATACAAACAAATAGCCCCTGCAAAATAGTAAAACATTTTGCAGAGGTTATTATTTTATAATTAAACTTTATTAATAATTGGTTTCTTTAATTTCAAAATATGCTTGTGGGTGAGCACATACGGGGCAAACGGTAGGAGCTTGCTTACCAATGTGAACGTGTCCGCAGTTTCTGCATACCCAAACGGTATCGCCGTCACGGGAGAATACAAGTCCGCCCTCAATGTTAGCAAGAAGCTTACGGTAGCGTTCCTCGTGTGTCTTTTCGATAGCTGCAACGCCCTCGAACATATTTGCTATTTGGTCAAATCCTTCTTCCCTTGCATCTTTTGCCATCTGTGCATACATATCTGTCCACTCATAGTTTTCACCGGCAGCAGCATCTTTCAAGTTAGCTTCTGTTGAGCCTATACCACCATTCAAAAGCTTAAACCAGAGCTTAGCGTGTTCCTTTTCATTTTCAGCTGTTTCCAAAAATAATGCAGCTATTTGCTCGTATCCCTCTTTTTTTGCTTTAGATGCATAGTAAGTGTACTTGTTTCTCGCCTGAGATTCACCTGCAAAAGCAGCCGCAAGATTTGCCTCGGTCTTTGTTCCCTTTAAGTTCATCTTAATCCTCCAAGTTTTTATTTTTTCAAGCATTGTAGCATTTATTGCTATACTACTCTAAATATATTGTATCCATTTTTTATCTTTAAATCCACAATTATTTGTGAACACAATATATATTTTTTGGGAATTTTTATTTTCTTCACAGCATAAACTTTATGGGGTTAATAAACCACTATAACGAAATTTCGGAGTGTTTTTATGTCAATTACAGATGTACTTGTAAATATGCTTCCACGTTTGCTTTTCGTTTTTTTGAGAGTTCAAAACGGCACCGCATACGGCGGAGTGTTCCCTCCACCGTTATCTGCAAAACGAGAACGCGAGTGCTTTTTACTTTATCGTGAAAAAGGTGATATGGAAGCAAGAAACGAGCTTATAGAACACAATCTAAGACTTGTAGCTCATATTGTAAAAAAATACTACTCCTCTGGAAAAAATCAAGACGACCTTGTTTCTATAGGTACAATCGGGCTAATTAAGGCAGTTGACACATTTAACGTGCAAAACGGCGCCCGTTTTGCTACTTATGCCGGAAAATGTCTTCAAAATGAAATTTTAATGTATTTCAGAGCGCAAAAAAAACTTAGCTGTGAGGTTTCTATGAATGAAACTATTGATATCGACAAAGACGGGAATCCGCTGACGTTTGGCGATATTATTTCAACGGAAGACACAATTGCCGACGACCTTGACACAAAACTCCGAACCGCAAGAGCACTATACATAATCAATCACGAGCTTTCTAAACGAGAGCGTGAAGTAATAATCCGCCGGTTTGGAATTGGCGGTGGTGAATCCTTTACACAGCGTGAAGTTGCTGAGAAAATGGGCATCTCTCGATCATATGTAAGCAGAATAGAAGGAGCAGCACTCAAAAAGATTGCCGAGGGCATTGAGCACTACTCCATATAAATATTATGAATAAAAGTCGTGATTTCCGACTGACATTAAAAACGGGCGGTTTGCGGGTACCCAAAAACTTGTGGATAATCTTGGATTGAGAAAATACAATGCCTCGGTTGACAGTGAATATCCTTCAAGACAAAGTTTTGCCGCAATAATACATTCTTCCGTCGGTTCTTTATATATGTGACCGTTTTCAGTGGGGGTAAACTGAACGCCATAGCGTCTGTCAAAAATCACCCCGTAAATATCATTTGGAAATTCGTGGCTGTTCACACGGTTTAAGACTACATTTCCGACAAGAACACGTCCGTTGTGAGATTCGCAGCAGGCTTCTGCACAGATAATTCGTGAGAGCCAATAAATATCATTTCCATTATAAAAGCTTGAGCCGCTCTCGATAACTTCTCCCTCAGAAGCAAACAAATCAACAGACCGGCTGTCATCATTCCAAATTACATCAGCATCATATGCCTTTGCAACTGCTCGTATCGGAATATAGATTTTCCCGTCAATCATAATCGTTTCTGCAGGAATTGCCCTTCCGTTTGCTTCTATATACTGCTTATCTTTAGCTGCACTTACCGTCACGAATTCACTTTGGGCAACATATTTTCCGTCAGATGAGAAAAAATCTGCCTTACCAAAAGATAATTCATAGCTTGTTTCTTCAAGGGGTACATATGTAAGTGAATTTATAAGCAGTCCACCTATTTCGGTTTTTCCCTCGTTCAACCTAATCGGAATATGCTCAGCACCTTTTACACCTATGCCAAAAAACACAGAAAATGCAATTGCCGCAGACAGCATTGCCGACGCAAATTTGATTTTCAATTTCATTTTTATACCTCCATCTTCATTTTTATAAGCATACCTAAAAGCAAAGGTAATGCCTACAAACATTTTACCATATAGACACCATCATTTCAACGCACAATATATGGTATGGTAATTAAGGATAATTAAGGCAACCCCTTAATTGTCGAAAAAATGGGAATAAATACTTGACAAATATTAAATTCCGTGATATAATCTAAAGTGTAATTGTTTTTACTATGTTAGCACGATAGTGTTTTAGCAAACCAGTTACAAAAGGCGATGACCAAAAGAGGCTGTCAAGCTGAAGTATGTTACAAAACAACAGAGAGTTGCCGGTTGGTGAGAGGCGCTGTTTCAAGGACATTTCTTTTACCTTTTGTGAGCTGCAACGCCGAAAAATGCAGTAGGTGTTGACGGAAAACCGCCGTTATCGGTTAGAGTATAGGATTTTCTATAAATTTATAGACTTTATCCCGTACTTGTAAAGGCTCAAATTGCGAAGTTTGAGCGAACAGAGGTGGTAACACGAGAAATCTCGTCCTCTGCAGTAATTACTGCGGAAGGGCGTTTTTATTTTGCCTTTCCGAAAAAAGAAAGGAAGTATATACTTATGTTCGCAAAAATTCTTATGATTGTGATTTTCTTTATAATCACAGTTGGAATCGGCATTTACTGTCGAAAAAAAGCCACTGATGTCAACGGTTTTGTACTTGGTGGACGAGAGGTAGGTCCTTGGCTAACTGCTTTCGCTTACGGCACATCTTACTTTTCTGCTGTAATTTTTGTTGGTTACGCAGGACAGTTCGGCTGGAAGTACGGTATGGCAGCAACCTGGATTGGTATTGGCAACGCCCTGATCGGAAGCCTTCTTGCCTGGATTATCCTCGGCAAACGCACACGAATTATGACACAATCTCTCGGCGCAAAAACAATGCCAGAATTCTTTGAAAAACGTTATGGTTCAAAAGCACTTAAAATTTCGGCAGCACTTATAACCTTTATATTTTTAATTCCATACACCGCATCTGTTTATAACGGTCTTTCAAGACTTTTCGGTATGGCATTTGCTATTCCGTACGAAGCTTGTGTAATATTTATGGCTGCGCTGACTGCAGTTTACGTAATTCTTGGCGGATATATGGCCACGGCACTTAACGACTTTGTGCAGGGTATTATAATGCTTATAGGCATAGTAGCAGTTATAGGTGCAGTACTTACAGGAAACGGCGGATTTACAGAATCGGTTATAAATCTTTCTAAAATACCCAATGACAGCGGTGTTTCTGAAGGACTTCAAGGCGCATACACTTCAATGTTCGGACCTGATCCGTTAAATTTACTGGGTGTTGTTATTTTAACTTCTCTCGGAACTTGGGGACTTCCTCAAATGGTTCAGAAGTTTTATGCAATTAAGTCGGATCGTGCAGTTACAAAAGGCACAATTATTTCAACTGTGTTTGCACTTGTTGTTGCAGGTGGAAGCTATTTCATAGGCGGATTCGGAAGGCTTTATGATATTGAAAAAACAGCCACCGGAGCTCTTATTTACGACTCGGTAATTCCGCTTATGCTTTCAAAACTCTCTGATATACTTATAGGAGTAGTTATTGTGCTTGTTTTGTCAGCATCTATGTCAACTCTTTCAGGTCTTGTATTAACTTCAAGCTCTACTATAACCCTTGATCTTTTGAAAGACAATATTATAAAGAAATTCAGCGAGAAAAAACAATTATTATCAATTAGAATTTTTATAGCCATATTCATCGTAATATCAACAGCAATTGCAATTTTCCAATACCATTCTGAAAGTACATTTATAGCACAGCTTATGGGTATTTCGTGGGGGGCATTGGCAGGAGCTTTCTTAGCACCGTTTATGTACGGTTTATATATGAAGAGAGTTTCTAAAGCGGCTGTTTGGGTTAGCTTTATTATAGGCGTTGGGCTTACTGTTTCAAATATGTTCTTAAAGTTCATAAGCTCTCCAATCAACGCAGGTGCAATTGCAATGGTGGCAGGACTTATAGCAGTTCCGCTGGTAAGCTTAATAACTCCAAAACCCAAAAAAATCAATGTTGATGAAATTTTTTCTTGCTACAATAATAGCACCAAAGAATAAAATTAAAAGGCCATAGCGGTTTATATCCCGCTATGGCTATTTTTATGTAAACTATATTTTTATTGTTTCACCGCTGTGTATAATATAATCATTTCCGTCCATATTAAACCATATTTTATGTACGGTAGGATTGTAAACAATAGTTTCGTCAGCACTGAATTCGAGAGAATTATATGATTTTATATAATTGCAAATTTCAATATTTGTTGCATACCATATATCCTCGTTAAAAGAAAGTTTCTCACATATTTTATCAAGTAATTCCCAATTGTTATTCCGTTCGAACTCATAGGTGTGCCCCCACATAAAGAAAATCCTTGGACGTCTTGACATATAATAAACATTGTTTCCGGTATCAAGAGATAAAAATTTTTCAATATAATCAAAGAGTTTTGGATTATCGTGATGGGCGGTAGGAAGCCAATTGTAAAAATCATCGGGAAGCTCAATATTTCCTTCGCCAGAAATTGCATTACGGGCATAGGCAATATCTAAATTAATAAGCATTTCTCTGATTTTTTCATAAGAATTGTCATAATTTAAAATTTTAATTCCAGTATTTGCATATGCAAGACCTTTTATAATTCTGTTATACTTTTTTTCAAGCTCCAACCTACAATCAAGTATATCTCTTATTACCTCAACAGGCCGTATTAACCCAACAGCCTTATGAAAATATCCGTGAATGGCTATTTCGTGACCTTTTGATAGAAAATGTTCAACAACCTCGTCATTTGTGAATGCTGTTCCTTTTTTTGCCTCATCGCTAATATGGTTAAATGTGCATTTAAGACCGAATTTAGTAATAATATTTGAAAATCTGATATCCTCCGGACAACCGTCATCATAGCTTAATGTAACCGCTTTAGCTTTTCCATCAGGAAATCTTAAAAATCTATATTGCATACTAACCTCCAAAAAAGCCTCTATGAGTATATTATATCACTTCGAAATTTAAAGTCAATATATAAAATAAAAAAGCTCCGATAAAATCGGAGCTTTTTGGGGGACTCAGCCTTTTTTATTGCAGCACTGCGAGTTAATTGAAGGCGGTGCATTATATCCTATACCGCCGCCCTTACAAGAGCAATCACCGTCCAGCACTATATTTCGTCCCGAAGCAAACTCATCTATCGGAAATGCCATTCTTTTGAATGCGTCGCAAGGACTTCCTGTATCAGCAGATGGACATTCCTTATCGGGCACACTGTATTCAACTGCATTTACAAGATACTGTCCCGGACGTTCAAGTCTAATAACCGAGAAAAATCCGAGTGATACAGCGAGATATCTTGTACCGCAATCATATAGATTACCAAACATATTTGTAACTGATGCGGGAATATCCGAGCAGCTGCAGCAGCAGCAACAAGTACAAGGAAGCGGTGTTTCTGTAACCACAGTATTCAGAATTACAGGATCAACTGTTTCAACCACCGCTGTCGGCAGGTCGTTACCGGAATCCTTGCAGTTTTGAGGAGCGCAGAAACCGTCCTGAAGGGAGTTTGAACGGAATACGTGCACAGAGCCCTCTCCTCCGTATAAAACCGTTGACTTTTCCGTTACCGCAAGTCCTGTAAATGTTTGAATCTTACCAGGACACATACAAGCTTCAAGCTCAAGTTTAACATAAAAACGTACGCTTACTCGATAAAATCCTCTTGAAAGCTGTACGGGCTCAACTGAGATTGATGACGAGCATATTTCCGCACATTTTGTACGTACACTTGTTGTATGTTCGATAATGCTTTGACCGAGCTCATCAAGGAAAACCTTTGTATTTTCAAAGCAGTCACGGTCACGACAGCTATCAAACACTTGATAAGTGTCTATAACCACCGCACAATTCCGTGAATCTGAGATTGCCCGGCTTTGATAGAAATTACCGTTTCTGTTATCAGCCATAAAAATCTCCATTCCGCCGCCTTTTGCGGCGGCACAAATATTATGATACTTAATTCGGACACGTTTTCCGTATCCTCATTTACATAATATGCTATGGCGAACTTTTATGTTAATCATTTTATATATTCAAGCTGTCGGCGTACCTTACTCCACAACTCATCGCAATCCGGGCAACTGTTTATATATGTACGAATTCTATCGCCAATTCCGCAAACACGGCATACCACCTCAGAATCCAGTTCATAGGGCGGATTAAATTCGCTCGGAACAGGGTTAATATCAAGATAATCACAGCCGTCAATTCTCCTGCCGTTACGCCTGAATTCAAGAGTCAGATACTCCTCAGGGCCTGTTCCACTTGAGCCTTCTATTCCTATTACTTGTCCCTTTTTAACTCTGTCGCCCTCATTTACAGTGCGATGAGATAGTCTACCGTAAGTTATTGTTACTCCATTATGACCTGTTATTGTTACAATTGTTCCAAGGCGGTGTTCCCTTGAATGTATATCCGGACTTCTCCCCGCCTTCAATACAATGCCATCTTCAAGCGCAAGTATTTTTTTCGGTGAGCCATAAACGGACGGAAGTCCTTTAAAACACAATATACCTCTTATTTCCTTCTTACCTGTTTGACGTATCTCCAACAACTTAAAATGCTTAGACTGATACAACTCCATTTTAATATTACCTCTTATACTAAAAAAGTTTGGATTTTCTGAACTGTTATTGCTTTTTTTCGGAAAAACCTTTTAGTGATTTTTCCGTCGTTTCTTGTTCAGTTTTTCTGAACTAATTATATCATCATCACGACAGGTTGTCAAGAGTTGTGCAGATTATTTTATGGTCAGCAACGATTTTTTGACAAATCTCTTGATTTTTTATGTACAATTATGTATAATATTTATGTAAGTTCACAATTTCTGAACTGTTTTTCAAAAAAAAACGTACAACATAGCTTTATACGGAAAGGAAAAATATATGTCTACTTTTAGCGAACGTCTTGAAGCAGTTATGAGGGAAAAAAAAATATCTCAAGCCAGGCTCGCTACTTTAACGGGCATTCCAAAATCCGCCATAAGTCAGTATTTAAACGGGAAATATAAGCCTAAGGATGAAAGAGCTATGGTTTTTGCCCGTACGCTTAATGTAAATACGGCGTGGCTTCGTGGAATGGATGACAAAAGAACTACCTTTGTATCAGTAAAAAAAACCGGAATTCAAACTATTGTTTCAAAAAACGAATTTAAAATTATTTCTTTATATAGGGAAAACGGATTAGTAAAAAGCCAAATAGACAGCATAGTAAGTGATATTCAGCCAAAGAAAGTTTTCCGTGCCGCAAATTCAGATTCAGGCACTGTACCTCCGTCCTGCGAAAAAATATCAAGAAAACGACTTCAAATAATATCAAATTCCACCGTCACTGATGAAGATTTATAATAAAATCGTTTTAAAACAATGTACAATTTTTACGGAATATATTCTGCGTGTCGAGATGCATCGTGGAAATGCATTCTGCATTTTGACGTATGCCGTTTGCCTGTAAAGCTTATCCCCATTGCCAAAATGGCAAATATTAAGGTAGTACGAAATTCATCTGTTAATGAGCTTAGGAGTTCAGAACGTGGAGCAAGTATATGTTCGGAAGAAAAATGGTATATAATATATGATGACACTCTTCCTCATTATGAAGCAAGAATGGTGATTGCTCACGAGCTTGGCCATATTTTTTTAGGGCATAAATATAAATTAGATGAGTATAGATTTGATACAAACAGCAACAAGAAACTTAATATTGAAAAAGAGGCTGATATGTTTGCTTTACGGCTTTTAGCCCCAGCTTGTGTACTGCACGAACTAGAGTTATTTACACCAGAAAAAATTGAAAAAGTGTGTTGTGTACCCTATAAAAAGGCTATTGAACGTGCAAACCGTATGAACGGTCTTGAAAAACGTTCTTGCTTTTATAAAAGTGAGCTTGAAGTGCAAGTCATTGAAAAATTTAAAAATTTCATATTAGAATATAAAGATGCGTTATGATTTTTTCGCATCTTTTTTGTTTTTGAATAAAAGAACTTTTTGGGGACAATAATCAGGAAACAATATAATACAGTTTTAAGCGGGGAATATAATGATTAAAGGTTGTCAAAAAAAAATAATTATGGTCAAAGATACAAAGAGTAAATATTTTGATGCAGCTTATTTTGTATTAAAAAAAGATATACCTCAAGCTTGTTCAAGCTCAGATATTTTGTCAGAAGCTAACCGTATTATAGATAACTGCTACAATTTTGACGGAATATATCCTCAGCAAAATATCCAAGCTGAAAAGCCGTCACCAAGCCAAAAATTTAAAATTGGCTGGTGGCTGTTTTTTGCATTCCTATCGGTTGGAGTATTTTTCAGTTTGGGAGTCTTAGCCTTTGCATTTATTTTTTAAAATTATAAGTCATCTACATCCTGAACAGGTTCTGTATCATCAACTGCCATAGTCACGCTATCAAAATTATATGGAGCATAAAGCGGAGCTGCCATATTGTTAGCATATTTATAATAACCGGTGTAGCTGCCTTGAACGTCGGTACTGTTGCCTGTATCTCGCCAAACGTTTACACAATCGAGAGCCTTACCTTGTATTTTACTTTTTTTATCCATTTTATAATTCCCTTCAATGTTTGTAGGCTTACTTAAAATTTCTGCCCCTTATTATTTTTTCAAGTGTTAAGAGAAATTATTATTAACAATATATTCATAT
>JAZNAB010000178.1:0-7784 GCA_045586285.1 Candidatus Flemingiibacterium sp.
ACCTATACGGTAAGGTCTTTCTCTTGTCACCCATTCATCTTCGGCACTTACCTCATTGCCTTCCTCATCATAATAAACCCATTTGTCCTGCTTCTGTGAAGTACCTGTTTTTGCTGCAACACTGTAGCCTTTTGTATAGGCATTTTTTGCACCGCCGTCAGTTGCAACACCCTCGGCGAGAATGGAAGTAATTGTTTTACAGGTTTCTTCGGAGAACACCTGGACTTTTTTATCTGTTTCAAAGGTTGCGATTACATTTCCGTCGTCATCAACCATTTCCTTCATAACGTGAGGAGTAACAAGATAACCGCCGTTTGCAACAGTGCATATAGATGCTAATTGCTGAAGTGGGGTTGCCTTGAATGTCTGACCGAAAGAGTAAACAGCTAGTTCAACCGAGTGCATTTCGTCCATTTTGTGATAGAATCCATAAGCTTCACCGGTTAGGTCAACTCCTGTTTTGGAAGTATATCCAAGGGCTTCAAAATATTTATAAAAGGTTTCAAGTCCGATTTTTTCAACGGTATTCATCATAAGCGGATTGCAGGACTGCTGAAGGCCTCTTGCGAATGTCACTCTGCCATGTCCGTATTCACGGTGGCATTTTATAGGCTGTGAGTATCCGGGAACAAAGTAATGCCCCGGGCAGTAAAACTGATCGTCTACATTAACAACACCCTCTTCAAGTGCAATGGCAGAGGTAATAATTTTGAAGGTTGAACCGGGCTCATAGGGTTCAGTGACGATTTTGTTGTTCCACATCTGGTATATGAGCGCTGTTCTTAATTTGCTGTATTCTTCACTATCCTCGGCGTAACCGCTTTCACGGAGTATAGCGGCGTGTTCTTCGTCGAGAGTATAAGGCTGATTGCTGTCATAACCGGGGAGCACCGCAGAGGCTAAAATACCGCCGGTATTAACGTCCATAACAATTCCACATACACGGTTTGTAGGCTGTGCGGATTCATATGCTGCTTTAAGCTGATTTTCAAGCTCATATTGCAGACGCATATCTATAGTTGTAACAATATTAGCGCCGTTTTCTGCTCCAACGTAGCTTTCATATTTAAAAGGCATATCTTCAAGATTCGCATTTTTTGCAGTTATATATTTTCCAGAAGTACCTTGAAGATATTTGTTATAAGTGGCTTCGATACCGTAAACGCCGTCACCGTCTGCATTTATAAATCCTATAAGGTGAGAAGCAAGGTCGCCGTAGCAATAATATCTCTTTGATTCTGCTGACAGATTGAGAAGGCCTGTAAACCCTTTTTCTTTTATAAATTCTCTTAAAAGATCAGCGGTTTCCGGCGCAACGTTTTTCATTATGGTTTCATCTTTACGGTTTAACTTCTTAGATTTTTCCATAACCATATTATAGTCAACGCCAAGAACTTCAACAAGTTTGCCGGCAATTTCTTCTGCTGCTTGCCCTGTAGTATATTCTTCGCTGTCGTTTTCAAAGTTGCGTATAGCCAAAGGAGAAATGAATACTCTGTAAACTGTCGTATTGGTAACGAGCAAGTTCATATTGGCGTCAAAAATTTTTCCTCGTTTTGCTGTTGTGGTGGTTTCTCTTGTAAACTGGTCGATAACTATTGCCTGATACTTTTCGTTGTTTACGATTTGAAGCGCAAACAATCTGAAGATAAGTACACCCCAACATAATACTATTAACAAAACAAATAAAAGCGATCTCTTATACATCAAATTTTTGCCTTGTAAAAACGGCATTTTGATCTCCATTTCTCCGCAGTTTTATGCGGTTTGCCTTGCTTTTTTATGATATAAAGCCAGGTATAAATCTTAAATACGGGAAATTTCGGAGAGTAAGCGTCTATGTTAACGTGCCTACTCTCCGAAGCTTGTTATGATTTATAAATACTAAGTAACTTGCGAAATAATGACTTTTTCCGGCCTTTTGTGCGGTTTAGTTGCCGAAGAAGCCTCTGACACGTTCAACAATTGAACCGCCAAAGCTCAAAATACCATCGAAGATACCTGAGGTTTCTTCCTCAACTTCTTCTATAATTTCAATCTTATCCTGTTTATTTACAGTTATATAATAGCGTTCTACCTGGTCTTTTTTAACCATACCGTATTCTTCTTTTGCAAGTCTTTCAACTACTCTCAAGTCATCTCTTGTTTCAAGTCGAAGTCTTAATTCATTTTCTTCGGAAATCATAGAGTTGTACTGACGCTCTAAAAGTGAATTCTGTGCTGTGATTTCTGTTATCTGTACAGATGTTGTTATAATTGCCATTATAAGAATGGTAAAACAAAATGCTATAGATACGATAGAAAGGGGAAAAGAATATCTTTTTTCCGCAACTAACGTGTGAATTTTTTCAATGTGTTTGTGGCGAACCTTAACTTCCGTTTTTGCTTTCGCCTTTGGAAATGCAAAAATATTTACACGAGCCTTTGATGTTTGTTTCTTTGCTGTTTTACTTGTGGCGGCGGTATTTGTTCCTGAATTTCCCACTGTACCGATTTTGTTAAGGGCAGGATTATAAATACCCGACACTGCAGATGGGCGTTTCGCAGATGAGGTGCCGGCAATAGAATCCCACGAATATTCAGTATAAGAGGGATGTGTTGAAATTGGACCGTTAGAAGCGGTTTGACTATTCTGTTTCTTTTTAAGTCTTGCCTCAGTCACCATATCGCCTCCTTAAATCTATACTTTTTCAGCTATTCTTAATTTTGCACTTCTGGAACGAGGGTTTTCATCAAGCTCGATTTCACTTGGCAAAATCGGCTTGTGGGTAATTACTTTAACTTTGGGCTTGTTACCGCACACACAAACGGGGAAGTTTGGAGGACAGGTACAGCCATTGGAATTTTTAACAAAATTTTTCTTTACAATTCTGTCTTCAAGAGAGTGGAAGGTTATAACCGACAGCCTTCCGCCTTTATTTAATGCATTTGTCAAAGCATCCAGCGTTGGCTCTATGATGGCAAGTTCAGAGTTAACTTCAATCCGTATTGCCTGAAAAGTTCTTTTTGCGGGGTGAGGGCCGTCTTCTCTTGCTTTGGCCGGAATGGCGGCTTTGATTATATCCACAAGCTCAAAGGTTGTTTCTATAGGCTTGTTTTCTCTTGCCGCACAGATTTTTGCGCTTATCCTTGGAGCAAACTTTTCCTCGCTGTATTCATAAATAATCTTTTTCAACTGCTCCTCGGAATAGGTATTTATAACGTCATATGCACTGAACTTTGCTTCTGTATTCATTCTCATATCAAGAGGAGCGTTTTGCATATATGAGAAGCCACGCTCAGCCGTATCAAGCTGATAGGACGATACGCCAAGGTCAATTACCGCACCGTCAATACAGTCAATATTAAGTCTTTCAAGTATTTCCGAAATATTAGAAAAGTTATCTTTTACAAATGTAACCTTATCACTGAAGGGGGCAAGTCTTGCTTTTGAAGCGGATATGGCGGCATTATCCTGATCTATCGAGATAAGCCTTCCGCTGTCACCCAGTCTTTTGGCAATAGCTTCAGAGTGACCTCCACCACCCAGAGTACAGTCGACGTAAATACCGTTTTCTTTTATTTTAAGTCCCTCAATCGATTCATTCAGAAGAACTGAATAGTGTGAGAAATTTCCGGAATGATCTTGAGCCATCAAAGTCCAAGCTCCTTCATTTGTTGTTCAATCAAAGCGGCATCGTCGCCGTTTTTCATTTCTTCCCAACGCTCAGCTGACCAAAGCTCTGCGTGGTCGCCTACACCAAGAAAAGCTGCATCGGTAGAAAGATTTGCATAGTCCTTTAATCCTTGCGGAAGGGTAATTCTCCCGTGAGAGTCCGGTGTAACCTCTGCGGCAAAGGTGAATAGAAACCGCTTGACAGATCGGGTTTCCGATTGCGGCAATGCAGACAGCTTGTCTGTGAGTTTAGTCCATTCGGTAAGATTGTAAAGTGAAAGACAGCCTTCAACACTTCTTGCAAGTATAAATGTTTCACCAAGCTCTTCACGAAGCTTTGCAGGGACAAATACACGGGATTTTGCATCAATTGTATGTAAATATTCGCCTGTCAGCATCTCTTTCACTCTCCCTTCACCTAAAAAATGGGAAAATTCACCACCTTGAACCTATTTTCACCACTTATATTATAACTCATATTTCTATCAATTTCAATAGGTTTGGAGAGATTTTTTTATAAAAAATGTGAATTTTTTTAAAAATTTTGCAAATTTATTTAAAATTTTTACTACATATAGAAAATATGGTAATTTTTGTAAGACAAGTTGAGCTATTTTGTATATTTACGAATAAGTTCACCGACTCCCTCAGGCACACATTTTGAGTAGTCCATTCCATAACGGATAAGTTCACAGACCATAGTTGAGCTTATGTGCATATATTCCGCTTTTGTTGGCAGAATTATTGTATCCAAATTTTTGTTTATTGAGCGATTGATAAGTGAGAGTGACATTTCATAGTCAAAATCGGTCGCAGAACGTGAGCCTTTAACAATTGTACCTGCATTATGTTTAAAAGCATAACCTGCAAGTAAACTTTGAGAGATGTCAACATTAACATTCGGAAGCTTTGAAAATGCAGTCTTAAGCATTTCAAGGCGTTGTTCCGGAGAAAAACGGTCCTTCTTTGATGAATTTATAAATGAAACCACATAAACCTCATCAAACATAGCTGCCGCACGGCAAACAATATCATAGTGGCCGATTGTAACAGGGTCAAAGCTGCCGGGAATTAAAGCAATTTTCGGGTTTAACATAATTAGTACCTGACCTATTTACAAGTATTCCTTTCTTATTTTTTAGTAAGCACAGTAATGAATACCCTGCCGTAACGGTTTTGCTTTACAATCTCATATTCAGAAGAGAGTTCCTGATCCCCTTCAAAAATATCTGCAATTTCGTCCTCGGCAATAATTCTGCCGTTTTGTGCTAAAATTTTAGAGTCTGCTATCATTTGAAGCGCTTTTTTAAGCATACCGCTTCTATATGGCGGGTCAAGGAATATAAAGTCAAAGCAAATATCTCCTTTTGCAGAACGCAGATAGGCTTCATAATCCATTGTCATAACACGACATTTATCAAAAAGACGTGTCTTTTTAGCATTTGCCTTGATTATGTCTGTAGCTTCTGCGGATTTATCTACAAAGTGGGCTTTTTCTGCCCCTCTGCTGAGAGCCTCAAGTCCAAGCTGACCACTTCCGGCAAATAAGTCGAGCACATAAGCATCTGGCATATCGAATTGAAACATACTGAAAAGAGCCTCTTTAACTCTTTCTGCTGTAGGGCGTGTAGCTTCTCCATCGAGGGTTTCAAGTTTGCACCCTCTGGCAATTCCTGTAATAATTCTCATAAAAATCTCCGTTTTGCCAAATTTATGGCGTTAATGTATTATTTTTTGTCGTAGTGGCTGATAATTGCATCGGCGTTGTTGCTTGTAATTCCTGTAACACGCATAAGCTCTGACTTGTTTGCACGTTTGATGGCAGCAATACTCTTAAAATGAGCAAGTAAACTCTTAGCTTTTATTCTTCCGATGCCGTCAATTTCTTCAAGAGTTGAGTGCTTTAGTGTTTTCGATTTTGCAGTTTTCATTCTGCCTATAGTGAAGCGATGGACTTCTTCCTGGAGATTGTATACAAACATAAACACCGCTTGTTCTCTTGCTATACTTATTTCGTTATTTTCATCAGTAAGTGCTCTTGTTTTGTGGAAGCCGTCCTTAACCATTCCAAAAACGGGAATTTCCAAATCTAATTCTCTCATAAGCTGTCTTATAACAGAAACGTGACTGCTACCACCGTCCAATAAAATAAGGTCGGGCGGTGTGCCGAACGAGCCGTCAGTTAAATGCGAAAACCGTCTTGACAAAGCTTCCCGCATCGCGCCGTAGTCATCAATACCGTCGGTAGTTTTTATTGAAAAGGTACGGTATTCCGATTTTTTTAGTTTCCCGTTCTCTGATACTATCATTCCGGCGGTAATATTGTCCTTGCCGAAATTGGAAATATCATATGCCTCTATTTTTTCCGGGACAACCTCAAGCCCAAGCATTGACGCAAGTTTAACCAGCATTTTGTTGTCTTTTTCGGATTGCGCCTTATAGAGAAGCGCTTGCTGCTTTGCATTATCGTAAACCATTTCACAAAGCTTTCTTCTGTCGCCACGTTCAGGAGTTCGTATATCGGGCGTATATCCCGTTTTTTGCTTAAGGCTTTCCGCAAGGGCGTTAAGTTCCTCTTTTTGAAGGACAAAATCAAGAATAATCTCTCTTGGGACATATTCTCTGATATTATAAAGCTCTGATAAAAATGCAGACATATTTTCTTCATCGATAATCTGTTCTGCGGGGAATAAAAAATGCTCATTATCAGATATGCTTCCACTGCGTATATAAAAAATCGAAATGCAGGAACAAAGCTCATCAGTATAAAGTGCGATAACGTCCATATCTGCATCGGGAGCTCCTGCAACCTTTTGCCTTTGCCATAATTTAGATAAGGCGTCAATTCTATCTCTGTATCTTGCCGCCGCTTCAAACATTAAGTTTTCCGAAGCATACTCCATCTTTTCCCGTAAAGAACGCTCACAATCGCTGAATGATCCACGTAAAAAACTATTGACTTCTTTGAATACTGCCCTATAATCTTCGCTCGAAACTTCTCCTGTACAGGGGGCTAAACAAATTCCGATGTGCTTGTTGAGGCAGGGACGTCCTTTTTTGATGTCACGGGGAAATTCCTTATTGCAAGAAGCTACGCCGAATGTTTTTTGTATTGTCCCGAGAATACTGTAAACAGCGGAAATACTGGAATATGGGCCATAATATTTAGCTCCGTCAGCAAGTCTTTTCCGTGTAACTGTAAGTTTTGGATATTCATCGGCGGCCGTCAACTTTATATACGGATATGATTTTGCATCTTTAAGGCGTATGTTGTATTTTGGAGCATACTGTTTTATCAAGCTGTTTTCAAGTGTCAAGGCTTCAATTTCTGTATCCGTTAAGATATAGTCAAAGCTGCGGACATTCATTACCATTCGCTTTGTTTTTTCGTTATGGCTTGCGTGCTCGTGAAAATACTGCGAAACACGGTTTTTCAGTGAACGTGATTTGCCGACATATATAACCTTGCCGGAAGCGTCACGCATTATATAAACACCTGAACGCAGCGGCAGAGAAGCCGCTTTTTCAAGCAGCGCTTCACGATATGAATTATGTTTTTGAGATAATTTATCTTCCATATTCACTCCGCCTTGCATCGCATTTTACTTATGCCGAATATTTATCCATATTTTCCGTATTTTGTATTTTTGAGAAAATAATCAGCCGCAGTTGTTTTTACAAAGCTGCGGCTGATTTTAATTTTATTTTGCTATGGTTACTCGCCGAAGCCTGTGTCGATGAGTTCGCAAATACCGTCAAGTGCACTTTGTTCGTCGCTGCCGTCGGCAATGAGGGTGATTGTCATACCCTTGGTAATGCCAAGAGAAAGAACACCGAGAAGACTCTTTGCATTAACTCTGCGGTCTTCTTTTTCAACCCATATAGAACTCTGGTAAGTGTTTGCCTTACGTATAAAAAATGTAGCGGGTCTTGCGTGGAGTCCTACATTATTTTGAATAGTGATATCACGTGAAATCATAATAAAATACTCCTATCTGTTACGAAATGCTCGAAAATTTATCGGAAATTACAATATTAAATAAAACAAGGTAATTTTTATAATACTTCTCGATTTTATATATCAATAATAGTATATCAATTATTTTAAATAAAATCAATAGTTGTTTTG
>JAZNAB010000179.1:0-18089 GCA_045586285.1 Candidatus Flemingiibacterium sp.
TCGAAAATAAGGACACCGCCGTTAACGAAGTCAGCGGCAAAAGCTCGGCGCTAAACATAATCAGAGCCGCAATTGATAACTATATTGACCGATTTTGTAAATAAAAAAATGAGGCGTAAAGCCTCATTTTTTATTTTATAACATTAACCTTGATTATGCACTCAAGCTCACAAATTTTAGCGGCAATTTTTTCAACTGCACTGTCTTCAACGTGACCTGCAATTTCCACAATTGTGTAGGCGTAATCCTTTTTGGAACGGTTCGCCATATTTTCAATATTAATATTATCCGCAGAAATTACGTTTGTTATTTGTGAAATAACATTGGGCACGTTTCTGTGAAGCATACAAATCCTGATTTCAGAGCTGCGTGGCATAGAAACGTCGGGGAAATTTACGCTGTTTTTAATATTTCCGTTCTCAAGATAATCACGAAGCTGCTTTGCCGCCATTACAGCGCAGTTATCCTCGCTTTCCTCTGTAGATGCGCCAAGGTGAGGAATTGCAATTACGCCGTTCATACCTGCTGTACGGGCATTTGGAAAATCGGTTACATAACGTCTGACTTTGCCGGATTTAAGCGCTTCTTCAATATCGTCATCGTTTACAAGGGCGTCACGGGCAAAGTTAAGGATAATAACTCCGTCCTTCATCATTGCTATGGTTTCCTTGTTAATCATATGCTTTGTTCTCACGTTGGGGTCCGAATTATCTATAAGCGGAGTATGTATTGATATAATATCGGAATTTTTGAAAATATCCTCTCGTGTATTAACCTTGTGTACCTCTCGTGACAAATTCCAAGCCGCTTCTATAGAAATGTACGGGTCACAGCCAAGAACCTCCATACCAAGCGATACTGCCGCATTAGCAAGAGGACCGCCTATTGCGCCAAGTCCGATAATTCCAAGCGTTTTACCCTTGATTTCAATACCCGCAAATTTGGACTTTTCCTTTTCAACAAGCTTTGCTATTTCGGGTTCATCAGCCTTGCTCTTCACCCAATTGACGCCGCCGACAACATCTCTGCAAGCAAGCAGCATACCGCAAAGTGCCATTTCTTTAACACCATTCGCATTTGCTCCGGGAGTATTGAACACTACAATTCCCGCCTCAGCACATCTGTCAAGAGGAATATTGTTAACACCAGCACCCGCTCTTGCAACAGCCTTAAGAGCCGTGCCGAAGTCCATATCGTGCATTGTCGCCGAGCGCACCATTATGGCGTCGGGATTTTCTATGTTTTCTCCTACATTATAATCAGTACCGAATACGTCTGTACCGCATTTTGCAATTTTATTTAAAAGCTGAATATTTTTCATAATATATGCCGCCGTCATTTACGGCTGTTCCTTTCTTGCATTTAACCCTTGGGGTTATTCTTCGCAAATTCCTTCATAAATTCAACAAGAGCCGCAACTCCCTCGTAGGGCATTGCATTGTAAATAGAAGCCCTCATACCGCCCACTGAACGATGGCCTTTAAGATTCTTAAGTCCTGCCAAAGCGGCTTCCTTTGCAAACTTCTTATCAAGCTCCTCAACACCGGTTACAAAGGTTACGTTCATCATAGAACGGTTTTCCTTCTTAACGGGAGCAATATAGTAATCCTGTGAGTCAAGGTAATCATAAAGAAGCTTAGCCTTCTTTTCATTCTGTTCCTTCATTTTTTCAAGACCGCCAATAGATAACAGCCACTCAAAAACAAGTCCTGCCATATAAATAGAATAACAAGGCGGTGTGTTATACATAGAATCGTTTTCAGCCATCAGCTTCCAATCAAGCATAGACGGCGTTTCGGGACGTGCGTTTCCAAGTAAGTCCTCACGGACAATAACAATTGTAAGACCTGCAGGAGCAATATTCTTTTGTGCACCGGCATATATTACACCAAATTTTGTTACGTCAACAGGCTCGGAAGCAATACAAGATGACATATCTGCTACAAGCACAACACCGTTTGTATCGGGAATATAATCAAATTTTGTACCGTAAATTGTGTTATTATAGCAGATATGAACGTAATCTGCATCAGGGCGGAAGTCATTTTTATCTGTTTTGGGAATATAAGTAAAATTGTCTTCCTTTGATGATGCAACAGCCTTTGCATCGCCGTATTTCTGCGCTTCCTTATATGCCTTTGTAGAGAATTGACCGGATAAGATATAGTCTGCCTTTCCGCTTTTCATAAGGTTCAGCGGAACTGCTGCAAACTGTGTTGATGCACCGCCCTGTAAAAACAGCACCTTATAATTCTCAGGAATATTCATAAGCTTTCTTAAATCTGCCTCTGCCTTTTGTATAATTGCTTCATAGTCGGCGGAGCGATGGCTCATCTCCATAACGGACATACCCGCTTCCCCGTAATTTACAAGCTCAGATGCCGCCTTTTCAAGCACCGAGAGCGGCAGCATAGAAGGGCCGGCAGAAAAATTAAATACTCTATTCATAAAAATTTCCTTTCAAGAAAAAATATATATTTATACCACCAAATTCGCATTTTAGGAGATTTTGCTAAATTCTGAAATGGTATATTTGCATAAAATCAACCAATATTAGATATTGGAGCGATTATTATCATCTATTATACATTATAATGTTTCCTCTGTCAAGTACCAATTTAACAAATTTTTTGACTATTTATCACTTTAAAGCATAACAATTTACCAATTGTAATTATATATAGTATAGGATATGCTACTAATAGGGTGTTTTTGCCCAAAAAAATTTGAAAGGACGTTTATTTTATGACCTCCAGAATAATGAGTGCTGTCAAATGTGCTGTTGCGGGAGCGGTTTTCGGCTGGGCGATTGGTTTTACAACTATGCCATTTGTTAAATGCGAAAATATATGCCTTAAAAGTAAGTTTTCAAAAACCGCCGCAACGGCTCTCAGAAAAGTAAGCACCTCTGTTAATCATATTGCAGATATGCTTGAATAAGTCAAAGATACGCCTACCTGAACTGTCCGCCGTTAGTTTAAATTTTTCAACTTGGAACAGTTCAGGTATAACGGCGGCTTTTATTTGCCGCCAACCCTTGACAAAAGATTTTTTGGGGAGTATAATATATTTGAATTTTATTGTCGGAATCGGCACAGAAAGGAAAACCTGTTTCGCAGGTTGTGGTCATTATTATGAATTTTGCAACTCCCGAACAGATGGGCGTACACAGCTCGGATATTAAAGCTTGGTTGAAAACAATAGAAAACAGCAACCTTGCTGTTCACGACCTTATTATTGCACGTGGAAATAACATTATTTTTGAATTTTATGCAAAGCCCTTTCACAAGGATTTTCTGCATAGACTGTATTCTGTAACCAAAAGCTATGTTTCTATAGCCATCGGTTTTTGCGAACAGGACGGGCTTTTAAATCTCGATGAAAAAATCTGCGATTTATTCCCAAAAGAAACTGCCGATGTTACAGACCCCTACGTATTAAAACAAACTGTACGCAATATGCTTATGATGTCAACGGCTAAACGTAACGGCAACTTTTTCTTGCAGTTAACCGACGACCGTGTACACCAGTATTTCCATAACCCAAATCCCTCCCGTGAGCCCGGTCAGATTTTTGAATATGACAGCGCAGGTTCATTTGTTCTCGGAGCACTTGTGGAAAGACTAACCGGCAAACGTCTTCTTGAATATCTTCGTGAGAAATGCCTTGACAAAATCGGTTTTTCAAAGGAAGCTTATATGATGACCTGCCCCGGCGGACATTCTTGGGGTGACTCTGCATTAATGGCAACGGCACGTGACCTTCTTTTAACCGCTCGTTTCGTAATGAACGGAGGTTCTTGGAACGGCGAACAGCTTTTGAATGAAAATTATATGAGAACCGCCACCTCAAAGCTTATAGAAAACCATTATGCTGCAAAGAATGAGTTTGAAAGCTTCGGTTATGGCTACCAATTCTGGAAAACCTATCACGACGGCTACCTTTTCAACGGTATGGGCGGTCAATTAGCTTATTGTTTACCCCATAAGGATATGATACTTATTACAAACTGCGACGTTCAGGGAAATCCGGATGGCAAAGCAATCATTATAGAAAACTATATGGATTTGATAGTAAATAATGCAGCAGATCCGCTTCCGGAATCCGACAGCCACCGTGAGCTTATGGCATATGCAGACACTTACACCCTTGCGGAAGCGGCAGGCGCTCCTTATTCAAGACTTGAAAAACAAATTAACAATGTAAAATACGTACTTGACGAAAATCCTATGGGCATCACCGAATTTACTTTCAGCTTCGACAGAACAGGCGGTACGTTTGATTACATAAATGCGCAGGGCAAAAAGAGTTTCCGCATCGGAAGAAAGGGTTACGGCAACGCTTACGGAATTTTCCCGCAGGATAACTGCTGTGACGAGGTAGGCTCTGTTCCCGTACCGGGACACAAGTATAAGTGCGGCGCATCATTTGCCTGGGCAAATAATAACACTTTATCGATGCGAGTGCAAATTATCGACAAATATTTCGGTAATTTTATCGGAACCTTTACCTTTGAAGACGACAAGGTAAGTGTAGAGATGGTCAAAGCAGCGGAAGCCTTCCTTCTCGAATACGAGGGAACCGCATCAGGAAAAAAAGCATAAAAAACGAAAAAGAGCTGTTTTACAGCTCTTTTTGTTTGCTTTTTCGGTTATGCTCACATATATCTGCTATGGGACATTCTTTGCAAAGGGGAGTGCGGGCAGAGCATATCTCTCTGCCGAACGTTACAAGACGGTGGCAAAAATCAGACTGCTTTTCAGGCTCTACAAGATTTACTAAAATCCGCTCTATTTTAAGGGGGTCTTTCAGCTCCTCAGGATAAAGGCCCACTCTTCCGCAGATACGGATACAATGTGTATCGGTAACAATTGCAGGTTTTTTATATATATCTCCAAGCAATAAGTTTGCAATTTTTCTTCCGACGCCCTCAAGAGATAATAAGCTTTCCATATTATCAGGCACAATTCCACCGAATTTATCTTTTAGCGTAATTGCCGAATTCTTTATGTTTTTTGCCTTAACCTTATAAAGTCCGCAGGGACGAACTATTTCTTCAAGTTCTTCAAGTTTACAGTTTGCAACATCGTCAAGAGTAGGATACTTTTTAAAAAGCTCACGGCATACGATATTCACACGCTTATCTGTACACTGTGCCGAAAGTCTTCCCATTATAAGAAGCTTCCACCCCTCGTTTCCCCATTCAAGCGCACACTCGGCATCGGGGTACAGTGCTTCAAGTCTGTTTACAAATTCATCTGTAAGCAGTTTTTTCTTTTTATCTGCGACAGCTGTTCTTTTTGCCTTCATCTGAATATCCTTTCAGTATAATCTATAAAAAGATTATACCAAAAAGCAAATCTTATGTCAAGCACTGTATTCTTCGGAAAACTCCCCAACTCTGAGTAAACAAACGCTCATATCATCGCTTCTCTCGCTTGAATAAAGGGCATTTTCGATAATCTTATCCGCCATAAGCGACAGATTATCATTCCACTCATAAGTGAGAAGATTTGTAAGCCAAATTCCATCTTCAAGCGAAGATGCAATTCCATCGCTAATCATCACAATAACATCTCCGAGCTCAAGATCAAATTTGATTTTTTCGGCATCGGGATTCTTCATAATACCTATGGGTGCAGTCCTTGACTGAAGCTTATATAAATTTCCGCCTCTGAGAATAAAAGACGGTGCAGCTCCGCTTTTCACAAAGGAAGCTTCCCCTGTAATAAGGTCTATTTCCACAAGGTCTATAGTAGCTGAGCACTCAATTCCCCTGCCTCTTATAAACCCGTTGAGCATTTCTATTGTAATCGCCTTGGAGTTTCCGCCTGCCAGCATTTGCTCAATAAAATATGCACATATTTTTGATGTCACCGCCGCATCTCGCCCACTGCCCATTCCATCGGACACAAGGGCATAGTAATAATCCTCTCGGTTTTCAAACATAGACATTGAATCCCCATTGTCTTTTTCGTTTTTCTTCTTGCCCGAGGCTTTTGCTCCCTCGATTTTAAACCGCCGTGACGAGCACATCTGCATTGAAACAACGCCGTCTTCGACCTTATATTCCGGCTGAGTCATTTTTGTGCCGATTGTATTTTCAATAGACGTTCTGAGATCATTTGCACCAAGCTTAACAGTACAAATATCAATACCGTTTACAAAAATCTGTTTTTTTCGTTTACCGAAACATACAGCCTGTACGCCTGTCATTCCCGAATACGTAAGTGTTGTCTTTAACCGCTCCGTCAGGTCTTTATCCACCTTATATTCGCACTCCTTCTCGGCTATACGGTGGGACAAAAGCTTTGAAATTGCATCATAATCAAGGGCAAATGCTTCGGTTTTATCTCCCTTTATCAGATTTTCGATATGTTTTGCCGTTTTATGATTGATTTTATCTATAATCTGACTGTAGCTTCTGCAACGTTTTTTTAAAAAATCGGGCATATCTGCATCGCTTAGCCTGCCGCCTTTGTGCAGAGTTGATATCAGCTTACTCTGGGCGTCAAGGGTTGAGGTACATTCTCTTTCCCAACATATTCCCGTCAGTGAACACTTGGCACAGTATTCATCAAACGCATCAATACAAATTTGCTTTATATCAATTACCCCGGGCCTTTTGGTGTGGTCGGATAGAAGATACACTGTTTCGGATAATCTTTGAAAAGCGTCGGATAAAGTTCTTGTGCTGTCACGTTCATCTTTTTGCCGACGGCGGCTTATTGCCACCTCTGTTAAGAAGCTGTCTGTCTTATCTTCATCCAATATATCAAGCTTCGGAAAAAGTCCGAATTTCACAAGGGGCAAGAAAATCGCATATGCAGTCAAAATATCCGGAATAAGCCTTGGCATTACTCCATATCCGTCAATAGCCGTACCTGCTGTTATAGATGCAACACAAGAAACAAACACCGCCGCCGCACCGGAAAGCTTCCATAAGTAACCGAAGGTTATACCGATAACCGCAATTAAAAAGGATGAACCACCAAGAGAGTATACAAAAAAGTCCCCCCAAATTCCCGTCGCCGACGCAAGTCCCATTACAATTCCAACAGCAGAGCCTTTCATCGCCCCCGACTTTGACGCCGCATAAAGAGTTACTATAACCGCCGCCATATAAGCAGGATTAAAGCCAAATAAGTCTGTACCCCGAAGGCAAAAAACAAATATAAATATTAATGCGCCTGCCGAAAGGCTTCTGTATCTTAAATACTTTTCTTCTTTTGTAAATATACCAATAAGGGATAATGCAGATACCGGGCTGATTATAAATCCCGCACACAAGCCGAAAAGGTCATAATATAAAAATCCGCCTGCAATAAGTCTGTACATTCCAAAAACAAAAGCTGCAAAAGCGGCAACTGTGCACCTGATAATCACAGGTTCGCAAAACATTTGTACACTTTGAAAGCTTGGTGTGAAAATTTTCCCAAGAATAAAACTCTTTTTATTCTTGGTGCCGTCAGAGATGCCCTTTTGAGCACTAAGTTTACAAACAGCAAACCGAAGCAGCAATATTATAACATACACTGCCAATTGACAAAAAGCATATGCACCGCTGAACAGCGACGATATGAGAAGTCCGCCTGCACAATACGGAATATACTTGTCTGAAGCAGATAAAAGGGCTATTCCAAAAGGATAACAGGAAAACACCCCCGGCGATAATCCAAATATTGCCGAAACAATACCTACCGCAAAACCCTTTATCATATGTATAATTTCATTTTTTCCAAAGCTCAGCTCTCCGCCCTTTACCCGCTCTGTGCCGGAATCGTTCAAGTCATCAAGGAATACGCTGAGAAGCTTGTCCCTTACCGATTTTTGTGTAGCCATTTTTTTACCGTCCTTTTTATGTTTTGCCTTAATTATATCAAACAGTCATTTTTTTGTTTGTCGATTGATGTATGGTTTTTATTGGTGTTTCGGCTCGGTTTTGAACGGGGAATAATATTCTTACCTTTTCCCGATTATATTCGTCACAAAAGGCTCGTTTTTTTTGTTTTTCTGACAGTTCTTTTTTACCGTCTATCACTTTATATCAATAAATATCATATTAAAAATCCCCCGAAAAGTCTTGCATTGGTATATCTTTTGTGTTATAATAGGTTCAAATGAAACTTTTACTTATTATATTACCTAAGGCAATTCGTACGGAAAATACAACAGAGAAGGAGAATATATGCAAATGCTGAATGCTATGTTAAAGCAGAGAAAGCTTCCGGAACTGAGAACCCGGGAAGAAATGTTATCCATTCTGTTAAACGAGGAATACGGAATTATGCCGCCCTTGCCTGAAAAAATGCAGTATGATGTAGAGGAGAATTTCATTCGTAATTTTTGTGCAGGAAAAATTGCTATGTGAGCGTGGACAGCTCAACGAGTGATGGATAGGACGGAGCGCCGCAGGTTAGCGACGACTTTCAAGCGGCATCTTTATCATTCACTGATTATATTTCACTTCAAACAGCCGTTGCTGTTTAATAAAGAAGGTAAATTTTATGTTTAAGATAGTTAATAAAAAAAGCCTCAATCCCACCGTTACTATGATGGAAATTGAAGCTCCGAGAGTTGCAAAAAAGGCTCTCCCGGGACAGTTTATAATACTCCGCACAGATGAAGACGGAGAGCGTATTCCCTTGACAATTGCGGACTATAACAGACAAGCGGGTACGGTTAAAATTATATTTCAGATTGTCGGCGCAACAACCGAAAAGCTAAACAGAAAAGAAATCGGCGACTCTATTCCTGATTTTGTCGGCCCTCTCGGCACTCCCACTGACCTTGACGGACTAAAAAAGGTTTGTATTGTAGGCGGCGGAGTCGGCTGTGCTATTGCACTTCCAATAGCCAAGGCTCTGTATGCGGCAGGATGTGAGGTTACGTGTATAATAGGCTTCCGGAATCGTGATCTTGTTATTCTGGAAGATGAATTTTCAAGGGTATCAAGCCGTCTTTTTGTAATGACTGACGACGGCTCATACGGAAGACAGGGCAATGTTTGCGCTCCGTTAAATGAGATGTTTAATGCAAACGAGCGCTTTGATAAGGTTATTACAATCGGGCCGCTTATTATGATGAAATATGTTGTTGCGGCAACTAAGCCCACCGGAATTCCTTGTGTTGTATCTATGAATCCGATTATGATAGACGGAACGGGAATGTGCGGCGGCTGCAGACTTTCAGTCGGGGGACAGACAAAATTTGCCTGCATTGACGGGCCGGATTTTGACGGATATCTGGTTGACTTCGACTCAGCAATGGAAAGAGGCGCATCTTACCGTAATTTTGAGCGTCACGCCTATGAAAGCACCTGCAATCTCTTTAAAAAAGCTTAATTAGCCGTGAAAGGAAAACCGATATGGCAAATATGTCAAACACAAAAAATCCTATGCCAACCGAGGACGCAAAAATCCGCAGTCACAATTTTAATGAGGTTGCGCTCGGATACAGCGAAGCCGCTGCTTTAGACGAAGCAGAGCGCTGTCTTAACTGTAAAAATATGCCCTGTGTAAGCGGCTGTCCCGTCAACATACACATTCCAGCATTTATAGAAAAAATAAGAGCTCACGACTTTGAGGGCGCATACCGTATTATAGCACAATCTTCCTCACTTCCCGCAGTTTGCGGACGTGTCTGCCCCCAGGAAACACAGTGCGAAGCTAAATGTGTCAGAGCAATAAAGGGAGAATCCGTTGGAATCGGACGGCTTGAGCGCTTTGTTGCCGATTGGCATAACGCCCACACAAAAGAAGCTCTCAAACCTGCTATTTCAAACGGACACCGTGTTGCAGTTATAGGTTCAGGGCCGTCAGGGCTTACCTGTGCCGGCGATCTTGCAAGAATGGGCTACAAGGTTACAATATATGAAGCGCTGCATACACCGGGCGGCGTACTTGTTTACGGTATTCCCGAATTCCGTCTGCCAAAATCTATTGTAAAAAAAGAAATTGAAAACCTTAAGGCAATGGGTGTGAATATTGAAACTAATGTGGTTATAGGCAAAACGCTCACAGTTGACGAGCTGTTTCTCGAAGGCTTTGAGGCTGTCTTTATCGGCTCGGGAGCAGGTCTTCCAAGCTTTATGAATATTCCGGGAGAAAGCTTAAGGGGTGTTTATTCGGCTAATGAATACTTAACCAGAAGTAATCTTATGAAAGCTTATATAGAAAACTCAAGTACCCCTATTAAAAAAGGCGGCAAGGTTGCTGTTGTCGGTGGCGGAAACGTAGCTATGGACGCCGCAAGAACAGCAGTCCGTTTAGGCGCTGAAAAGGTTTACGTCGTATACCGCCGTTCTATTAACGAGCTTCCTGCCCGTAAGGAAGAAATAGAACACGCCATAGAAGAGGGCGTTGAGTTTAAATTACTGAATAATCCCGTAGAAATACTTGGCTATCACAATCAAGATGACAACCGAGATGAAAGAAACGGCTCTGTTATCGGAATAAAGTGCATAAAAATGGAGCTTGGTGAGCCTGATGAAAAAGGCCGCCGCAGTCCTGTCCCAATACTGGGCAGTGAGTTTATTATTGACGTTGATACGGTTGTTATTGCAATCGGAACATCTCCGAATCCGCTTATTAAAACCACAACCGCAGGGCTTGAAACCAACAAACGTGGCGGAATTGTCGTGGAAGAATCCACCGGAGCAACAAGCCGCCGGGGTGTTTTTGCAGGCGGCGACGCTGTTACCGGCGCTGCAACGGTTATTTCTGCAATGGGAGCAGGCAAAATTGCCGCAAAAGCTATTGATGATTATATTAATAAGTAAAAATAAAAAGGCACTATAGTAGATTTTTCTATTATCAGTGCCCTTTTGTTTAGTATGGAAATGCCTATTTTGACCCGATGTTTACAAATTCCCGTTGACAAACGGTATAAATGGGGTGTATAATAAACTAAAATGTTGCTTTTTCTTTTTTGGAAAGGATTATTAATTATGAAAATATTAAAATATGTATTATTAACTGCCGTTATACTGGGCGTGGCTGTTTCTGCCATATCCTGTAATTCAGGTTCATCAGACGCACCTCTCGGATTTAAGGAAATTTCCGACGACGGAGTAACTTACGATTTATTTATCCCTGATGAGTGGACAGCTGATATTTCCACAGGAATCACAAGTGCCTATTTCAGCGCACAAGATCCTTCAAATATAAGCCTTATGGCTTTTGAGCTTGATAAACTTTTTGAAAGTCTGCCGGAATACTGGGCTACCTATGAACCAACACTCAAAGCTATTTTGCCCGATATGGAATACGTTGGCGAGCCTGACGAAACCACTCTTGACGGCAGCTCCGCAATACAATATGTCTATACCGGCACAATGTCAAACGTATCCTATAAGTTTATGCAATTAATTACCATAAAGAATTCAACAGTTTACATCTTCACATACACGGCAGAGGCTTCAAAATATGATAGTCATATTGAAGATGTTATCGCCATTTTAAATTACTTCAGATTTCATTGATGAAAAGAATATATCTCGATAACAGCGCTACCACACCGCTTTGTGACAGCGCACGTGAGGCTATGGCCGAAGCTTTTGATATGTTCGGCAATCCCTCGTCGCTCCACACTCTCGGCTGTGAAGCGGAAAATAGAATAACCGATGCAAGACGACAAATACTTGCATCAATAGGTGTCAGAAGCTTTTCAAAAATTACAGACAGCAGCCTGATTTTTACAGGAAGCGGAACAGAGGCAGATAACCTTGCAACCATCGGTGTCGCCCTTTCAAAAAGCTACAACACTCAAAAGAAGATAATAATTTCCGACAGCGAACACCCTGCTGTGCTTGAGCCTTGCCGCGAGCTTGAAAAAAGAGGCTTTAATGTTATCAGAATTTCCACAAAAAACGGTGTGCCCGACTACGAAAAAATCCGGCAGGAAGCAGATAAGGACACTATCCTTGCAAGTTTTATGCTAGTTAACAACGAAACGGGCGCTATCTATGACATAAAGAGAATTTCTTCAATAATAAAGTCAGCAAACCCATTGGCTCTTGTTCACTCCGACTGTGTTCAGGCATATATGAAGATCAGATTTACCGAAAAATCTCTCGGTGCGGATTTAATAACTATGAGCGCTCATAAAATAGGCGGCCCTAAGGGTGTCGGCGCACTTTACGTTTCCGGAGAGGTTTTAAAAAAGCGTCAGCTTTGTCCCGTAATTTTTGGCGGCGGACAGGAGAACGGTTTTCGGTCGGGAACTGAAAATACTATTGGTATTCTCGGTTTTGCGGCAGCGGTAAGGCAAGGTCTTCAGAATTTTGATGAAAATTATCAAAAGTCAGAGTTAGTAAAAGCTTTCATTTTGGAAAGCCTTGCAAATAACCCGGCCTTTGACAAGGTACGGATAAATCTTCCCGAAAATTCTGCCCCTCATATTTTAAGTATAACCGTTCCAAATATTAAAAGCGAAACTTTACTGCACAGTCTGTCAGCAAATAATGTGTTTGTTTCAAGCGGCTCTGCCTGTTCCTCAAGAAGCGCTCACAAAAGCCACGTGCTTTCTGCTTTTGGGCTTTCGGACTCGGACAGCGACTGTACAATAAGAGTCAGCCTCGGTGATCATAACACTATGGAAGACGCCGAAATTTTCTTATCAGCCCTTGAAAAATCTATCTCAAATCTTGTAAAAATCCGCCGATAATTTGTGCGGCAGGAGGGAGAATACTATGGATACAACAAGCATCAAAGACCTTGTGGAAGATATTTGCAGTGCCGCCAAGAAAGCTAAAGGCGAGCTTGCAGGTGCAAGTACAGCAAAGAAAAACGCCGTACTTTCAACTCTTTTGGAGCTTCTTATAAAAAATGCAGACGACATTATAGCTGCAAATAATACTGACCTTTTAAATGCAGAGCAAAACGGTGTTGCGCCGCATATGCTTGACCGTTTAAAACTTGACCTTAAGCGTATAGAATCAATTGCCGACAGCCTTCGCTCACTTATTATGCTTGAAGATCCCATCGGCTCAGGTACTCGTACTTTGCGCCCCAATGGGCTTGTTATTGAGCATATAAGAGTGCCGATCGGAGTTGTTGCTATCATTTACGAGGCAAGACCTAATGTCACCGTTGATGCCGCCGCACTTTGCATAAAAACGGGCAACGCCTGTGTTCTCAGAGGCGGCAAAGAAGCAATTAACACAAACAAAGTGCTGTGCAATCTGATGAAACAAGCCCTTGAAATAAACGGTTTACCAAAAGAAGCGGTTGGACTTATTACCGTGACTGACCGTGAAAGCGCTAAAGCGCTTATGAAAATGCGGGGACTTGTTGACCTTCTTCTCCCGAGAGGCAGTGCTGGGCTAATTAAGAGTGTTGTTGAAAATGCAACAGTACCCGTTATCGAAACAGGAGCCGGCAACTGTCATCTTTACGTTGATAAAACTGCCGATATTGATATGGCGGTAAAAGTTGCTCTTAACGCTAAGCTTTCCCGTCCCGCCGTTTGTAACGCTATAGAAACACTTCTTGTACATAAAGCTGCGGCACAAAGCTTTCTGACAAGCTTCAAGGCTGCACTTGAGGGCAAAAAACTTGAATTAAGAGGCTGCGAAAAAACAAGAGAGATTATCGATTGCCTCAGCGCAACCGACGAGGACTATGCTACCGAATACGATGACTATATTCTTGCCCTTAAGGTTGTAGAGGATATAGATGAAGCAATTGACCATATCGGAAAATACTCCACCGGCCACAGCGAATCAATTATTACAAAAGATTTGAATATGGCGGAAAAATTCCAAAATAGCATTGATTCAGCTGCAGTATACGTTAATGCTTCCACAAGATTTACCGATGGCGGCGAGTTTGGTTTTGGTGCAGAACTCGGTATTTCTACCCAAAAATTACACGCAAGAGGTCCGATGGGATTATTTGCTCTTACCACAGGCAAATATTTAATCACCGGCAACGGTCAAATTCGCTGAAATAATCTAATATAACTTGTACGGAAATATAAAAAAGTCCACATTATCCACAGACTAACTTGTGGATAATGTGGATAATTTTGTGCCTAAATAATTGATTTTTTACACTTTTCCCCGTGGTTTTCCACATAAGTGTACGATAATCCGTTTATTTTTACACTTTTTTGTTCGACTTTTCCACATCTGTGTGGAAAAACGCTTAAAAGAAGAATTTCCGGTCAAGTGTGCGTAGTTGAATGGCCTCTGCTATGTGTTTTTGCATAATATTTTCGCTTCCGGCAAGGTCGGCAATGGTTCTTGCAACCTTTAAAAGCCGGTCATAGCCTCTCGCTGACAGCCCCATTTTGTCATATGCCGCACGAAGCAATGCAGAAGCCGCTTCATCTAATTTGCAGAAAGCTTCAAAGTGCCTTGTTGACATATCCGCATTTTTATATATCATTGGAAGATTATCTGTTTTTGCCGCCTTTGCATAACGCTCTCTTGCAAAAGCTCTTGCTTTGTTGACTCTGGCTCTTATATTTACGGAAGCCTCTCCCTTTGCTTCTTCCGAAAGCTCATCGTAGCTAAGCGATGATACTTCAACCTGTATATCTATTCTGTCAAGTAGCGGACCGCTGATTTTTGACATATACTTTTGTATATCCCCTCTTTTACAGGTACAGCGCTTTGTCGGGTGACCGTAATATCCGCATTTGCAGGGATTCATAGCCGCCACAAGCATAAAAGAGCTGGGGTAGGTTACCTTGCCGTTTGTCCTCGTGATTGTAACTTTAGAGTCTTCTAAGGGTTGGCGAAGAGATTCCGTTACCGCTTTATTAAATTCGGGAAGCTCATCTAAAAACAATACTCCGTTATGTGCAAGAGATATTTCTCCCGGCTGCGGATTTGTGCCGCCGCCCACAAGACTCGGTGCGGACATAGTATGATGAGGTGAACGAAAGGGCCTATGGTTTACTATAGAAATCCCCGCTCCAAGCTTACCTGCTATAGAGTGAATTTTTGAAGTTTCAATCGCCTCGTCAAAGGTAATTTCAGGCAAAATTGTAGGAATTCTTTTTGCAAGCATTGATTTTCCCGTACCGGGTGGGCCAATCATTAATACATTATGACCGCCTGCCGCTGCAATTTCAAGGGCACGTTTAACCTTTTCCTGCCCCTTAACCTCGGAAAAATCGTATCCGAAGCGCTCCGTTGCGCTTACAAAATCCGCCATATTGTAACGTGTTGGCTCTATAAGTTCTTTTCCGGCCAAATGCCCGTAAATTTCTCTGATATTTTTAACTCCGTATACATTTACACCGTCTACAACAGCCCCTTCGTCAGCATTATAATACGGCACAAAAACCTCAGTCAGACCTGCCGACCTTGCGGCAAGTACCATACACAAAACGCCCTTTGCCGAGCGAAGCTCTCCCGTAAGTGAAAGCTCTCCGATAAAACAGCTTTTTGAAAGATCGGCGGACATTGGCAATAGTCCGTTTGACTGCATTATACCAACCATCATAGCAAGGTCATAAGATGAGCCTTCTTTTTTCTTGTCTGCAGGAGCAAGATTGACGGTCAGCGCCGCCTCAGGAAAACAGAAGCCGTTATTTTCAAGAGCAGAGATAATTCTTTGCTTTGACTCTTTCATCGCCGCACCGGGAAGTCCTATAATCTCAAACTGCGGTATTTTTTCTTGAGAATCGCACTCGACGCTGACTGTAAAGCCGTCAATTCCGTCAAGCCCTGCCGAATATACAATAGATAACATTTTATTGTCCTTTCAACACTGAACTTTTGTTCTGTTTATATTTTACCATATATATCATCTTTTTGCAAGAGAAAAAATTAAAACGTATTTTTAATAATCAAGATTAATACGGTAATTTTTCCCACATCAATTATAGGTCGCTTTTTGTCAAAGAAATATTGACAATTGTCGCAAAATGCGATATAATTTATGTTAAGAAGCTTTCGTGTTTCTTAATATTATTATGCCGCTGATTTTTGGTATAAAGAAAGAGGTATGACTATGAAAATTTGTCCTAATTGTAACGCTCAATGTGAAGATGCGGCTGCTTTTTGCACGGCCTGCGGAACCCGCTTTGCAAACGCTCAGCAGACTCCCCCGCCGAATTATGCACCTGCATATGATCCCTATGACCACACTGCTGAATTTACAGCAAAAGACATTTCCGATAACAAGGTAATTTCTATGCTTGTATATCTTATGGGTCCAATAGGAATTATAATTGCTCTTCTTGCAAGCGGCAGCTCTCCTTATGCGGCCTTCCACGTTCGTCAAGCACTTAAGTTTGTTGTTGTTCAAACTCTTGTTGCTATTGCAACCGCTCTTCTTTTCTGGACAGTTATTGTTCCGATTGTTGCGGGTATATTCTATATTGTTCTCCTTGTTTTGCAGATTATCTGTTTCTTCCAGATTTGCCAAGGAAAAGCAAAAGAGCCTGTGATTATTCGTGATCTCGGTTTTCTCAAATAAGAAAGGACGGTATTTACAATGGCTTTCTGTCAAAATTGCGGAACAGAGTTAACAAATGACGCTGCCTTCTGTCAAAACTGCGGAGTTCCTGCTCACAAAGAACAGCAATCCGCCCAGCCGCAGCCTCAACCGCAACCTCAACCGCAACCACAGCCGCAACCACAGCCGCAGTATAATTATGTTCCTCAGCCAAGATATACGGCAGCACCTGCAACTCCTGCTATAGCTGTATTAAAGAAAGTGGCGTCATCGCCCCTTTGTCTTACGGGTATTATCACTTTCACTCTTACGCTTGTATTAAACCTTATAAATGCAATGTCTGTAGGAAATATAATTAATACTATAATCGGTTATCTTTACAATCTTGCTTATTCGCTTGACTCCTATGAGCTTTATGAAATGCTTGAGATGATAACTCCGTACATTAACGGCGGATTAATTTCTTCCGGTGCGGGAATAGTTTCATTTTTCAGTATGCTTCCGTCAATACTTATTGCAGTAGGACTGTGGCTGATTTTTGCTGCAGCTATAAACAAAAAGACTTCCGGTTTTTCCACAACAGGACTTACAATTATTAAAGTTATAACTATTATAAATCTTGTTTTCTGTTCAATCGGATATGGTTTATCAGGCGTTATTCTTCTCATTTTTGCTTGTATTTTAGCGGCAGAGGGTATACCGGCGGCGTTAATTATAATGCTTATTTTCATTTTGATTTTTGCCGGTGCAGTTGCTTTGTCAATAATCTATTATGCAAAGACTATTAAGAGTCTTAACTCTGCAATCGGCATTGCTGCAAACACAAATATCAGCGCATATGCTTCTTCATATGTAGGTGTTATTTGTTGGATTGCTGCTATAACCGGACTTTTCTCCATAATTACCGCATTTGGATTTGCCGGCAAACTGTCTGCACTGTGCTCTTGTGTTGCAAGTGCTTGTTTCGGTATGCTTATCTTTAAGTTTAAGGGACAGATGAATATGCTTCTCTTCTCTCAGCCGACAGCTCCTAACAAAGAACAAATCCCGACAACTCCCCCCACAGTATAAAAGTTAAAGACCATCGGCTTAGCCGGTGGTCTTAATTTTAGAATTATACCATAGAGATAATATGTCAAAACTCCAAGACGGCGCGTTTTTGTCAAAAAAATGCGGTCGCAAAGTACCAACATCTCTGTTGCCAAGGGAGCGTGAGCACAGCGCCACGCATTTTTTATGGTGCGGCAGCTTTTAGCTTTTCGCACTCGTTTTTTATTTTAGGTAACTGGCTTTTTTATGACGGTTACCTTTTTGTTTTTTTCACGGCATTTATCAATGACAAATTTTGTGCCTTTAGATTTACCGTCCCAAAATGCAATTACCTCTTGAGCACAATCAATTATTTGCAAATTCCTTTTTATCGGTGCACCTTTTTTATATAATTTATAATCAGGCAAAATTTCTGTAAGCTTTATTTTATTCTTAATGGCGTATTCCCTTGCACACAAATCCACGCCCTTTGCGCCGCCTGAGATGATTTCCTCAACGTTTGGGGGTAAATAATCTCCTATATTTTCTACTTTTATGTTTCTTGAACCGATTATTGCGATTTTCATTTCCCCTCCGAATAAATAATAATTTATTTACAAAACATTATACCATAATTTTGATGATTAC
>JAZNAB010000180.1:0-3681 GCA_045586285.1 Candidatus Flemingiibacterium sp.
TAATGTATGTGTATGCTGACATAGTTATAAATACTAATTATAATTAAAAATAATATCCTAAAGGAGAATTCATATTATGAAGCTCGGTATAGTCGGACTTCCTAACGTCGGAAAGTCTACCTTGTTTAATGCTATAACAAATGCAGGTGCAGAATCTGCCAATTATCCCTTCTGTACTATTGACCCTAACGTTGGTGTTGTTGCTGTTCCTGATTCCAGACTTGATAAACTTGCAAAAATGTACAATCCCGAAAAGTACACCCCTGCGATTATTGAATTTGTTGATATTGCCGGCCTTGTAAAAGGTGCTTCAAAGGGTGAAGGTCTTGGAAATAAATTCTTATCTCATATCCGTGAATGTGATGCAATCATTCACGTTGTGCGCTGCTTTGAAGACTCGAATATAGTTCACGTTGACGGCAGTATTGATCCGATGCGTGATCTTGAAACAATAAATATGGAGCTGATCTTCTCCGATATAGAAATGATAGAGCGTCGTATTGACAGAGTTAAAAAAGCTATGAAGGGCGACAAGTCCTTGGGAGAAGAATTAAATCTACTTGAAAGAGTATTTTCGGCGCTTTCTGATGGAAAATGCGCAAGAAGCCTTGATTACACAGATGATGAACTTGTTATAATGAATGACTGCCATTTGCTTTCAATGAAGCCGGTTATTTATGCCGCAAATATTTCAGAAGATGAAATTGCATCGGATATGTCATCAAATGAAGGTTTTAAAAAGCTTTCCGAATACGCAAAAAGCGAACACGCTGAGATTATGCCGATTTGTGCAGGAATAGAAGCGGAAATTGCTCAGCTTGACGGAGATGAAAAAGTAGAATTTCTCGCAGATCTCGGTATTGAAGAAAGCGGACTTGACAGACTTATTAAAGCAAGTTACAGTCTTCTCGGACTGATTTCATACTTAACAGCAGGTCCTAAAGAAGTTCGTGCGTGGACAATCACAAAAGGCACTAAAGCACCACAAGCCGCAGGAAAAATTCGCTCTGATTTTGAAAGAGGCTTTATTCGTGCAGAAATAATTGGTTACGATGAGCTTATGGCCTGCGGAACAATGGCAGCTGCTAAAGAAAAAGGACTTATAAGAAGCGAAGGAAAAGAATACGTTATCCGTGACGGAGATATTGTTCTTTTCAGATTTAACGTTTAATTATAATTTAACACATAATAAAAAGTTAAGCCTATCGGAATTTCTTCCGATAGGCTTTTATTATGCAATAAAATCAAATTCAATATCGTAAATATTTACAGCATCGCCGTCACGGCAGCCCTTTTCTGTAAGAGCGTCAATTACACCGCTTTGCTTTAATATTCGTTGGAAAAATGCAACAGATTCACGGTCACCGAAATTAACAGAGTCAATAAGCTGCAGCAGCCACTCGCCTTCTACGTGGAATACTCCATTAATATTACGGACAATAATCTCTTTTTCTCCGTCAGCCTTAATTTCAGGTTCAGGAGCAACTTCAGGCTCATAAACAGTAAGCGGGCCAAGTTGACTAAGAAGCGTGTCCGCACGGCGCATAAGCTCTGATACTCCCTCTCCCACGACTGCCGAAATTTTAAAAAGTTCGCCGCCAAGCTCTTTGGTTATATATTCTTCGAGCATAGTAAGCTCTGGGTTGTCTTCATTACAAGCATCAATCTTATTTGCAGCATAAATCTGAGGTTTCGAAGCAAGGAGCGGACTGTATTTTACAAGCTCCTCGTTTATCTTCTTTACATCATCAACAGGATTTCTTCCGTCAGCACAGCTAACGTCTACAACATGGATTAACAGTCTGCATCTGTCTACGTGACGGAGAAAATCGTGTCCAAGTCCTGCACCATCAGATGCTCCTTCAATAAGTCCGGGAATATCAGCAAGTACAAAGCCTTTGCTTTCACCCGTTTTAACAACACCAAGCTGTGGCTGCAATGTAGTAAAATGATAATTTGCAATTTTGGGTTTTGCTGAGCTTACAACAGATAAAAGTGAGGATTTGCCCACATTTGGAAAACCAATAAGCCCTACATCTGCAAGCATTTTAAGTTCAAGAATAACATCAGCCTCTTCACCCGCAAGTCCCGGCTTTGCAAATCTTGGGATCTGACGTGTAGGAGTTGCAAAATGACGGTTTCCCCAACCGCCCCTGCCGCCTTTTAAAGCAATAAAAGGCTCACAATCAGACATATCTTTAATAATTCTTTCTGTTTGTGCGTCTTTGATTATAGTTCCGGGCGGGACAAGAATTACAGTATCCTCACCTGTTTTTCCGTGGAACTTTTCTGTGCCGCCGTCACCACCGTTTTCGGCAACAAACTTGTGTTTATATCTAAAGGCAAGTAAAGTATTTGATCCCTCATCAATTTTGAAAACAATGTTTCCTCCGTTACCGCCGTCACCTCCTGACGGACCACCCTCCGAAACATATTTTTCTCTATGAAAAGCAACACAGCCGTTTCCGCCGTTACCTGCCTTTATGTGAATTTTAACTTTATCTACAAACATTTATAAACCTATACCCAATGGGCTTTCCTTCCTTATAACGTCTTTTATTTAAGCTTAAAACTTTCCGGTAAAAGCTCAGACAGCATATATTTTTTAGTATCTTTTCTTGATTTGCATATAACTTCAAAATCACCGAATTCAGACAATGTCTGCCTACAAATACCGCACGGGATAATACTATCTGCATCAGCAATTATCAGGATTGATTTGAAGTTTTTCTGTCCAGCAGCAATCGCACTTCCGAGCGCAACCCTCTCAGCACAAGTACCAGCGCCAAATGACGAATTTTCAAAATTACAGCCTGAGTAAATCTCTCCGTTTTCCGCAAGAATTGCCGCTCCGACTTTAAATGCGGAATATGGTGCATAGGCGTTTGCCATTGCTTTTTTTGCTGCCCCCAAAAGCTTTTCTTCGGTTATTTTATCAATATACAATGACATAACTTAACCCTCAAACATTTCCAAAAGTGTTGCTTCATCTATAATTTTAATACCGAGAGTTTCTGCCTTCGCCAATTTTGAACCCGCCTCACTTCCTGCAACGACATACGAGGTTTTACCTGAAACAGATGACGATACCTTTCCGCCCCTGCTTTCTATGAGTGCCGCTGCCTCATCTCTTTTCATTGTGGGAAGCGTACCGGTCAAAACAAAGGTGAGTCCTTTTAAGCTATCATTCACTTTTTTGCTTTCATAGGTTGTAACAACACCGACTGACTTCAAATTATCTATAATTCTTCTGGTCTGACTGTGAGAGAAAAAGTTAATAACATAATCCGCAGTAACCTCTCCGACATCTTCAATCTTGCAAAGCGCTTCCCTGTCAGCAGTGAATAATGCCTCAATATCACAGAAGTTTGCAGCCAACACCTGCGCTGCCTTTACGCCAACCTGCCTTATACCAAGGGCATAAATAAGTCTTGCAAGTCCTGATGCTTTTGATTTTTCTATAGCTAAAACTAGCTTTTTTGCGCTTTTTTTGCCCATTCTTTCAAGTGGGATTAAATCATCCTCAGTCAACGTATATAAATCGGCAACATTCTTAACAAGTCCCTCTCTATAAAGAAGCGCCATAAGACTCTTGCCAAGCCCGTCAATATTCATAGCATCTTTCGAGGCAAAATGCTCCAAATTACGTATAAGCTGTGCAGGACATTCTGCATTTGTACA
>JAZNAB010000181.1:0-2633 GCA_045586285.1 Candidatus Flemingiibacterium sp.
TATCCGCCGTCGGCAAAGCTATCCTTAATAAAGTTCGTGTTCACTGAAACCAGAAGCTTCTTCCTTCTGGCGCTTCTCACGGAGCGGACCGTCTGATACATCAACGTTGCAAGGAGTGATTACATAAGTATTGTTAGCAACACGCTTTAAGTTTCCGTTAATAGAATATGCAACACCGGATAAAAAGTCGAGAAGACGGCGTGCAGTTTCCTTGTTGGTGTCTTCAAGATTGAGCACTACTGTGCGACGGTTTAAAAGATGATTTGCAATCTGAGGAACATTGTCAAAACGGTCAGGCTTTACAACCTTAAGTTCAAGAGAGCTTCCGCTTACCTGCATACCGTCATCTTGAGCTGCATATGGATCCTGGGTCTGATACTCCTGCTGTGTATGTGGATACATTTGAGTATCGTCGACGAATCCGTTTTGAATTTGCTGAGTGTACACATCCTGATCGTCGTAGCCTGCATCGCTGTCCGGGTTAATACCAGCCTTAATTTTGTCGAAAAGTCCCATTATATTGTACCTCCAATTATTTTTCATTATAAATTATTTTCTTTAGTTATATTTGCGTTCACCGAAAATAGTCGAGCCAAGTCTGACCTCGGTCGAGCCTGCGGTGATAGCCTCCGGAAAACTATCGCTCATACCCATTGAGAGCACGTCGAAATTCCCCATATATATATTATGAGGCTTTTTTGTCGAAATGTCAATAAAAAGTTGATAAGTTTTTTGAAAAAAGTTTAAAAAATCTTGCTTTTTTTCACATTTTGGTGCAATTGTCATTAATCCCCGCAAATTTAAGCTTGAAAACTCGCTTAGTTTTTCAATAAACTCTTCAAGATCCTCGGGGTATATTCCGCCTTTTTGTTCTTCTCTGCCAATATTAACTTCTACAAGAATATCCATCGTAAGCGAATGCTTTTTTGCTTGCTTATCAATTTCGGCTGCAAGTTTTATTGAGTCAACCGACTCTATCATATCTACTTTGTCAATTATATATTTGACTTTGTTTGTTTGTAAAGAGCCGATAAGGTGGATTTCAAGTTTCTTATTTTTAGGGTGATGAAGGCTGTCATATTTTGACAGAAACTCTTGCACTCTGTTCTCACCAATTGCACATATTCCGCAGTTGTCTATAGTATAGTTGATAACATCTACAGGAACAGTTTTTGTAACTGCTAAAAGCTTTATATTTCTGCCGTTTGATAAGTTTTTTATCTGTTCTCTTGCAGTTTCAATGTTTTTTTCAATTTCTTTAAAATCGAAGCTGCGATCTTCCATATTAGCCATTTAAGTTCTTCCTTAATTCTGCGTAGTTGCTATGAAATGATTTTTCCAACATACAAATTCTTTCCGCCTGTTATAATTAGATCATAAAGACCAAGTTTAGTATAATACTCAGGATCATTTTCAACATCTCTGGGAGCAACAATATAGTAGCCGTCGGATTCAAGAATGACGTCAATGTATCTGAAATCAACAGTTGTTCCGACAAGAATGTAAACACCCATTTTCCCGTCTTTCAATCGCACGGCAGAAATCGGTACTTTATATCCTGTAAAGGATTCTTTTATTATCTCTACAGGCTGCATACGGTTAAAGCTGAAGTTTTCAGGGATTTCGTGACTTGATAATACAAGCAAAACTCTCTCGCCGATGTCAGGGGCAATAATTGAAATAAGCTTCATATTCAAAACTATATCATCATTAAAGGGGAATAGAACGTCGTATGAATACCCCTCGTTATAATAACGAAGCTCATCTCTTGTAATCTCAACAACAATATACCAACTAAAATCTGTTGCAATCTTACCGACAGCTTCCGGACCGTATTCTGTCGGCTCACACTCAAGCAGCTTATCAAAGCTTTCAAGAGTAATATTAAGAGCTGCATCTTTTGTGAAAAACGACTCATATCCGTCAAGAACAGAATAGAAGAAACCGGGAACTTTTGAAATTACTGTTTCGGTAACTGAGTCAAGTCCTGTTGTTAAAAGTTCCTTTGCTGAATTTAGACTTTCGATTATAGAGTCAAAGCTGTCAACCTTTCCTGTGATAAGCTGACGCTTATTAAGGAGTGTTAAAAACTGATCACGTCGTTTTGATAAATGACTGTAATTATCATTTTCAACGCTTTCTCTGATTTCAAGAAAATAACTGTTTATACGGTTGTCAATAGTTGATGTATCAGATCCGATTAAGCCTTCGACAGCACTGCTTTCACGAAGAAGCTCAATTTCTTTGTCAATTGTAATAATCTTGTCACGTGTAGCTTCTGTATTGGTAAGACTTCCGTATATTGATGCAACAGTTGCGCCTGCGTTTATCTTGGTTCCATCGGAATAGTTATAGCCGATGCCGCCTACGTTAGTAGAATACACTACTGATTCGTTTCGCATTATGTAAGCATTAAGCTCGGTTACGTCGTTTTCAGTAATTTGCATAGCAAACTCTGTTGTCAGATCGGAGTTAAAACCGCTGAAAAAATGATAACCAAGATATATGACTACAACGACTGAAACAACAATAGACAGCGTATGTCCCACAAATCCGCCCATAAAAGAAGATTGTTGCTTGTCCCCATTATTTTGCATCTTAAATTATTAGCCTTAATTTTTAGGCTTCCTTTC
>JAZNAB010000182.1:0-20913 GCA_045586285.1 Candidatus Flemingiibacterium sp.
ATAGATTAAGTTATACGCCATTTCTAACGTATATCCTTTTTGATTAACAAAAGCGTTTGCGACTTCTCTTATAACCTGGTCGGTATACCAAGAATTTGAAGATACCGCCGCATCAGAAGCTCTGCCCTGATAGTCAAGCACCAATTCTTTATCATATGCTTCGCTGTATTCTTGCTTGTTAATATAACCCTGAGCAAGCATTCTGTCTAATATTGTATTTCTACGTTCCTTTTGCTTTTCAGGATTTTGAACCGGATCATACTTTGTAGGTGAGTTTGTAATTGCCGCTATAGCCGCACATTCAATCAGACTAAGCTCACTTACATCCTTGTTAAAATAAACATATGCCGCCGCTTGTACTCCGTAACAGTTTTGCGACAAATAGATATTATTTAAATAAAGCTCTAAAATTTCGGTTTTATCAAGCTTTTTTTCAAGATTAATTGCTCTTAATATTTCTTGAATTTTACGCTGCGGGGTGTAATCTTTTTCATCAGTCAGATTCTTAATTGTCTGCTGAGTTATCGATGAACCGCCGCCCGAGTCCTTTTTAAAAGGTATAAAATAGTTTAAAACTGCACCACCCGTCCTGATCCAGTCAACTCCATTATGACTCCAAAAACGACGATCCTCTATAGCAACAAAAGCATTTACAAGATTTTTCGGAATTTTCGTATATGAAACCCAAACGCTGTTTTCCGAGCCGTATAGCTGTTCGTCTTTAATCTCAACCATATTTCCGATACGGTTTTCACGGTCGGAATAATCCATATAATATATCTTTGAAGTTTGACTTGAGTTAATTTTAAAAATTGCAGGATCAATTTCGGGGTCTATGTTATTCTTTACATAAATTGCAAACACAGTGCCCACAATAATTCCCGTTATAAAGCAAATGAGAATTACAGTCAACAGTATGTTAAGAATATATGATAAGATTCTTGTTGCAACCTTACCTGCAATACGTCCAGATTTTTTGAATTCCATTGACCAATCAATATCACGTGGTGGATTTGGTCTTCTATTATTACTGTTCAATTTCCGATTTCCTTTCCGCAAAATAGAGCTTTATTCAGAATAGGTCGAAAGTTTATTTGGTTATTCTATATACTAACCATTATAGCTCAATATAGTTAAGTTTTCGTGAATTTAAAGTTAAATGATAAAATTTTACAATTTTCAGCTTTCATTTTCTGTGACTGAAAGTTCTCTACTGCTATTTGAGGCTTTTTCACAAGCCGATGAATATATCACCGCAAGGAAATATATAAGCACACCTATAAGTATACCCTCAATATTAAAATCAAAGGCATATTTTACAGTTTCTGGAGAAGACGCAAAGGTCTTTACAAGTAAATAGTTGTAAAAGCTTTCCGCAATTTTCTGTACTGTCACACCAATACCGATGGATAATGCAATATACTTTATATATTGGGGGTTATCAATGTAGAACTTTCCAAACTTTGATATGTTTTTGAATAGCTTTGATAAAAATATACAAATTGGAGCAAGTATTAAAAGATATACCCCAAGCTGTAGAAGCTCGGCTAAAATAACAGTTTTTATATCCCCTGTGCTAACGCTTTCAAAGGGACACTCCATTCTTATTCCGCTGCCGATAGTGATAGAATAAACATTGTCATCAAGCCTCATTATAGGCGGAAGCAGTGTATTCTCAGGCGATGTGTTTATTAGCAAAACAAGAATCGCTGCAATTGCAAGAATAAATATACTTACCACAAAAATATAGTAAAATGTCTTTAAAACAGCTGCCGCTGTTTTGTATCCAAAGCTGAATAGTTTAAACTTCTTATCTTTTGACATTTCAAACCTCCGTTTTTTCATTTTGTTACAACATTATCCTTACCGAGAAGCTCTGAAAAAAGCCCAAGGACATACGGTGATGCATACAAACGCATATTGTTCATTTTCTTGTATTCCCCGGTTAATTTTTCAAAGAAGATTATCTCGGTTTGACCGTCTGAAAAAATATTTATAAGATTTTCGGCTTTTTTGAAAAGTATATCACCCTCGTCAACAGCCTCTACCCTTAAATACACTTTTGACGGCATTTTAGGTGCTAAGCTATCTTTGATTGTTCTATTGTAACCCTGTACAGATTGATTTACAAAAGAATTTACACTTACTGCTCCGTCAATCTTCTTTACTGTTGGTGCAGCGCCGGATCTGTTTACATAATATGCACCTGTATTTTGGCTTGGAGTTTTTATGTTATTCTCAGACATTATTTTTAAAGGAGAAACCGTTTCTTTATTAAACCGTGCATTTTCTTCAAGGAGCGAAATATTACTGCAAAGAATTTTTGGAAGTTCCTCACTTAAAGACAGCTGTCCGTTAACAACAACTGCAGTATCAACAAGCAACATTCTATTTAACTTCTCATAGGTTTTCGGAAAAACTAAAACCTCAATCTCACCAAACGCATCTTCAAGGCTGATAAACGCCATTTTTGAACCGTTTTTGGTAATCTTAGTTTGACATTTAGTAATAATTCCACATACAGTTACCGTCTGCTTGTCTTTAAAAATCGGCTCTGTATCCAATTCATCGTCAAAGCTTGAAAGTATCTTGTTTATATTTGTATGCGCTATTGTATCAAGGTGGTTTTTATAATCTTCCAACAAATGACCGGAAAAATATATACCTGCACACTCTTTTTCAAACCTTAATTTTTCACGGAAACTAAGCTCCTCTACAGGTGGATAATCAAACTTTCCCGAGTGAATACTTTCGTTTTCGATATCTCCCTGTGAAAATAGGTCAAGCTGTCCCGACACATTGGTGCGACTTCGCTCTTGATAATAATCTATTATTCGCTCATAAGCTATCAGAAGTCTGCTTCTGTACGTGCCAAGTGTATCAAATGCGCCGCACTTTATAAGGGCTTCAATTTGCCTTTTATTCATATCTTTTCGGTACATTCTCTCAATAAAGTCCTCAAAGGATATAAAAGGCTTTATGCTTCGCTCTTCACAAAGTCTTTCTATAAATCCGTTTCCGAGATTTTTCAGCGCTAACAGACCAAATCGGATATACTGTCTATCCTCCTTGATTATTGCGTGAAAATCGGCAGTTGATTCGTTTATATCCGGCGGAAGTATGTTAATCTTGTACTTGGAGCACTCTGCAATATATTCAGCGGTTTTTGATGAGTTTCCCATAACCGAGGTCATAAGAGCCGCCATATATTCGGCAGGATAGTGGCATTTAAGATATGCCGTGCGATAAGAAATTACTGCATAAGCTGCCGCATGACTCTTATTAAAGGCGTAACTCGCAAAACTTGACATCTCATCGAAAAGAGTATTTGCAACACTCTCGGAAATACCGTTTTTCAACGCGCCTTCAACAAAGTTGACACGTTCCTTTTCCATTTCGTCAACCTTTTTCTTTGCCATCATTCGACGTACAAGGTCAGCTCTTCCATAAGAATATCCCGCAACTGTTCTGCACACCTGCATAACCTGTTCCTGATAAACCATACAACCGTAGGTAACGTCAAGTATAGGCGCAAGCAAGGGAGTTAAGTAGCTTATTTTACTTTTATCCTTGCGGTTTTCTATATACTTCGGAATAGAGTCCATAGGTCCCGGGCGGTAAAGAGATATTGAAGCTACAATATCTTCAATTGAGTCGGGTTTTAATTTTGAAAGCATTTGACGCATACCGCCCGAATCAAGCTGAAATATACCGTCAGTATTTCCCGAAGAAATAAGGCTATAAGTCTGACTGTCATCAAGAGGAATATTTTCAACCAAAAAATCAGGAAATCTCTCCTTTATCTGACGTTCAGCATCGGATATAATTGTTAAATATCTGAGTGCCAAAAAGTCAAACTTCAAAAGTCCAAGCTTCGCACAGGTATCCATATCAAACTGAGTTACAACTATATCACCGTTTACCGAAAGCGGTACGTACTCAGTTATCGGTTTGTCAGTTATAATTACTCCTGCAGCGTGAGTTGAGGAATGTCTTGGCATACCCTCAAGTGCCATTGCAGTATCAATAAGCCGTTTATATTCAGGTGCAGACTCATACATTTCCCTAAGCTCTTTACTAGCTTTTAGGGCACCTTCAATTGTTATGTCAAGTTCTTTCGGTACAAGCTTCGCGATTGTGTCCGTTTCCGAATAGGAAAGACCGATAGCACGCCCCACATCTCTAAGTGCCGCTCTTGCAGCCATTGTACCAAAGGTAATAATTTGAGCAACCCGATCAGCTCCGTACCTTTCTCTAACATACTCTATAACCTCATCACGTCTGTTATAGCAAAAATCTATATCAAAGTCCGGCATACTAACACGTTCAGGATTCAAAAATCGCTCAAACAGCAAATCAAAGGTAAGAGGGTCAATATCAGTAATACCAAGTAAAAATGCTACCAGACTTCCGGCGCCTGAGCCCCTTCCGACGCCAACGGGAATTCCGTTATTTTTAGCAAATCCGACAAAATCCTGAACTATCAGAAAATAATCGGTGTAGCCCATTTTTGTAATAACCCCAAGCTCATAAGAAATTCTTTCCTTATATTCGCTTTCCGGGTGCTTGTCCGTATATATAATTCTGCCGGTAGAAAGACGCTTATCAAGACCTTTATTAGTCAGCTCATAAAGATATTCATCAGACGTCATACCGTTTTGCAGGTCAAATGCAGGTAAATAAACATTTGAAAAATCAAAGTCAAAACTACATTTTTCTGCTATCCTTGCTGTGTTTTCAATAGGGCTTCCCATTGGTTCATTATCAAGATATGAAAACAAGCTTTGCATTTCCTCAGTGGATTTATAATAAAACTCATCAGTTTCAAAGCCTATAGGTCTGCCGTCTGTAATAATTTTGCCCATCTGTATGCACATAAGTATTGCCTGGGTGTCAGCATCTTTGCGCCTCAGATAATGTGCATCATTTGTTGCAGCCATAGGGATACAAAGCTCTCTTGAAAGCTTTGTAATACTGTGATTTACTGCCTTTTGTTCAGGTATTCCGTGATCCTGTATTTCAAGATAATAGTCTTCCCCAAAAAGCTCCTTCATTCTGAGTGCGTGAGCCTTAGCTTCTTCATAATTGCCGCTTAAAATACTTCTCGGTATAAATCCCGCAAGACAAGCGGAAAGTGCAATAAGTCCCTCGTGGTGCTTTTCAAGAAGCTCAAAATCTATTCTCGGCTTTGAGTAAAATCCCTCTACAAAAGAAGCCGTAACCATTTTAATTAAATTTTTATATCCTACCTCGTTTTTAACAAGCAAAACAAGGTGGTTTCCGGAGTTGTCCTCTGTAAAATTCCTATCGAATCGGGTGCGTCTGGCAAGGTAAACCTCACAGCCGAGTATTGCCTTTATTCCTTCTTTTTTGCAGGTGTTATAGAATTCTACAGCACCGTACATAACTCCGTGATCGGTAAGAGCAACCGCTGTATGACCGCATTCTTTTGCACGTTTTGGAATATCTGCAATACGACAGGCACCGTCTAAAAGACTATATTCGCTATGCAAATGCAAATGAACAAAATCGGACATTAAAGCCACCACCCTCTCCGTTTTATTTTTGTTGACCAAGCTCAAGAAGCTTTTTGAGCCTATGATTTACTCCCGATTTAGTAATGGGAGGTGTATGAAGTTCTGCAAGCTGTGATAAAGTCACATCCGGGTTTTCAAGCCTAAGTTTTGCCGTAATACGAAGCTCGTCAGGCAATTTTGACAACTCTCCGCTTACCGTAAGCTTTTTAATTGCCGCAATTTGACTTCCCGCAGCAGATACGGTTTTTGACAAATTTGCCAGCTCACTGTTAGCAATGCGATTTGCATCACTTCTGAGCTCTCTTTCAATTTTTTTATTCATTATTGTGAATGCTGCGTTGTTTGCCCCTATAAATGCAAGAAAATTTTCTATACTTTCACTATCCTTGTAGTATAAAACTCTCTCTGTTTTACGAATTGTCCGCTTTGGCTCAAGCCCCAACGAGCATAAAAGCTCATAAAGATTCTTTTCAATCTCGTCAGAAGTAAGGCTCATTTCAAGGTGATAGCTTTTATCGGGGTCTGTAACCGTTCCCGATGACATAAAAACGCCTCTTACAAAAGCCCCCTGACAGTTTGGGCAGCGTAACATCTCAGATTTTAAAGTATATGCACTTTCGTCATTCTCATATCTGAAATTATGAAATAGCCTCTCAAGCTCTTTTTTCTGAGGAATTGTAATTTTATAGCTTTTTTTCTCGTCTTCTTCCGCAGTTTTTTTCTCGGAAACATATAAGTTTCCCTCAATTGAATGTTGGTCGCATAACCATTTTAAAGTAAGCTCGCTAAGCTCTGAAGAAGTAGTTACAAGTTTGCAGCGTTCCCTTGTAAAAACACCTGCCCCGTACAGTATTCCATAAAGCTGTGCACGTCTGCAGCAGTCGTGCTTAAGTGTTAGCGATAAAGCACATAGCGAAGCTTTTGTTTCCCTTGCAAAAGACATTTCTGCCTCCGTCAAAAACTTTTATTTAGTAATATCCCGATGGAGTGTAACCGTATTATAGCCAAGAGCCCGGATTTTTGTCCCAAGAGCCTCTGAAATGGCAACAGAGCGATGTTTTCCTCCCGTGCAGCCGATTGCAATAATAAGCTGGGTTTTTCCCTCACCTGCATATAGAGGCAAAAGGTATTCAATCATATCATAAAGCTTGTCCATAAACTTATTTGTTTCTTCGTGAGAAAAAACAAAATCTCTGACAGGGGCTTCGAGTCCCGTATGTTCCCTCAGCTCCTCGTGATAATAAGGGTTTGGGAAGCATCTTGTATCAAAAACAAGATCAGCCTCATTTGCCGCACCGTGTTTAAATCCGAATGACATACAAGTAACAAGCATTCCGTGAACTGTTTCAGTACTAACTATTCCACGGATTTTTTCTTTTAACTGTACGGGTGTCAGTTCTGTTGTGTCAATCTTGTAATCTGCCCTCTCACAAGCAGGTGACAAGAGCGCTCTTTCGGTAGCAAGTGCATCGTGAATACTAATGTTGTTTGCCGTTACAAATGGGTGAGTACGCCTTGTAAACTTATATCTGCTGATTATTGCATCGTCGTCACAGTCAAGGAAAATTGTACGGCAGTTAAAACCTTGTACCCTGAGCTTTTCAATCTCTTTGAAAAGGCTGTTAAACTCTGCCTCTCCTCTTATATCAACTATAAAAGCCGTTTTCACAAGCTTTGATGTAGGAGATGTACTACAAAGCTCCGCAAACTTAGGTATAAGCTTTGTCGGCATATTATCTATACAGTACCAGCCAAGATCCTCAAGAGTGTTTGCAGCTTGTGATTTGCCTGCTCCGGACATACCCGTTATTATCAGAAAATCCACTTTTTTACCTATACCTTTCATTTAAAGAGTAAATCTTAAATATAATGCCTATCCGTTAATATATCTGATCTCACACTCAATATCAACGCTAAAGCGATCTTTAAGTTCATTTTTTATTATATCAATTAATTCTAAAACGTCCTCTGACGTTGCTCCGCCTTTATTCACAATAAATCCGGCGTGCTTTTCAGACACCTGTGCTCCGCCTATTTGTTTTCCTTTAAGTCCTGCTTCATCTATAAGCTTTGCTGTAAAAAAGCCTTTCCCACGTTTGAATACGCTTCCTGCACTTGGATATTCAAGAGGTTGCTTTTCACGGCGTCTTGAAAGAAAATCCTGCATTTTGGCTTCTATTTCGCTGCCCTTTCCCTCAAAGAGCTTAAACTCAGCCCCAAGTATAACCTTGCCGCCTTCCATATAGGTACTGTAACGGTATGCAAACTTGTGTTCTTCTGAATTTAAAATCCCGAGCTTCCCTGTTGTAAGATCATAATATTCACTGGCACATATAACATTTGAAAATTCACCGTCATATGCCCCTGCATTCATAAATACGCCGCCACCGACTGTACCCGGAATTCCATAGGCAAATTCAAGTCCCGTCAAAGATTTTTTACTTGCTTCCGATGCTACTGCAGTAATCGAAGCTCCTGCTTCAGCATACAAACTTGTTCCTGAAATTGTACAGTTTCTCATTGAAGTCAATATTACAACTACACCCGAAAACCCTTTATCCGATACAAGTAAATTACTTCCGTTGCCCATTATTAAATAAGGCACTTTGCTCTCTCTCAGAACATCAAAAACAGCAATAACCTGTAAGCGACTTTTAGGAAATACAGCAAGTCTTGCCGCACCGCCTATACGAAAGCTTGTATATGGCGCAAGAGGCATATTTTCCACATATTCGATTTGTTCCTTTGATAATATGTCTATAATATCCTTGCAATACATATTAAGAAAAGTCCTTTCGTTTATTTTGTGAGAATATTATAAAGTGAGTCAAAGCTGTCAGCTTCTACTGTCGGAATAATACCGAGCGTATTTTCCTTATGGTCAGGGTTAAACCATACCGTGTCGATACCGGCGTTTTTACCGCCCAAAATATCGCTTGTGAGTGAATCCCCGATAATTACGGCGCTCTCTCGCTTATCCTCACCGATTATATTAAAAACGTAGTCGAAATATTCCTTCATAGGCTTTGGAGCACCCGCATCTTCAGACACAAAAATGCCGTCAAAATACCCTTTGATTAAGGAGAGATTAAAACGATTCTTTTGGGAACGTGAAATCCCGTTTGTAACTATATACATCTTAGATTTGCCGTAAAGCTTACCGCAAAACTCAAGTGCTCCCTCTAATAAATCCGAGCGCTCTGAGAGTGTGGTTATATACATAGAGTTTACAAGCTCAGGAGAATACTTCCCGCCTCTTCCCGTAATACTGAAATACTCGTCAAATCGCCTTTTCTGAAGCTCCTCTTGAGTTACCTCGCCTCGTGAAAACTTCAACCAAAGGCCATCATTAACTTTTTTGTATATTTGGAAATCCGCTTCACTATATTCTATGCCGAGGGAATCTGAAACTATGCCGAAGCTGACTCTCTCAGCTTTATCAAAATCAAAGAGAGTCATATCAGCATCAAACAGCAAAGTTTTGTATTTACTCATTTTGCAATAAACTTATGGAAAATCTTCTTTCCCTTCTTAATTACAATGCCCTCTTTAAGCTTTGCGGCAGTTACCGCCTCGTCAAAGCGTTCAACTTTAACGTCATCTACAGATATACCGCCTTGTTGAATTAAGCGTTTAGCCTCACCCTTTGAGGGGGCAAGTTTTGACACAACAAGAAGATCAACAACGGTAGTATCAACCGCTTCAACCTCAGTGGTTGGCATATTTTCACTTGAGCCTCCGCCTGCAAATACAGCCTTTGCTGCTTCAAGGGCTTTATCAGCCTCTTCCTTGCCGTGAACCATATTAGTAAGTTCATATGCAAGAATTTCTTTTGCACGATTAAGCTCTGCGCCCTCCCACTTTGCCATCTCGTTAATCTGCTCAATTGGCAAGAAGGTAAGCATACGGATACATTTAATAACATCTGCATCTCCGACATTTCTCCAATACTGGAAGAAATCGAAGGGAGAAGTCTTATTTGGATCAAGCCATACAGCGTTGCCTGCGGTTTTACCCATCTTATTACCGTTTGAGTCGGTAAGAAGTGTGATTGTCATAGCATAAGCATCTTTACCAAGCTTCTTTCTGATAAGCTCTGTACCGCCAAGCATATTAGACCACTGATCGTCGCCGCCGAACTCCATATTACAACCATACTTCTTAAACATATAGTAAAAGTCATATGACTGCATAATCATATAGTTGAATTCAAGGAATGAAAGTCCTTTTTCCATTCTTTGCTTATAACATTCTGCACGAAGCATATTATTAACCGAGAAACAAGCACCAACCTCTCGAAGAAGCTCAACATAGTTAAGATTCAAAAGCCAATCTGCATTATTAACCATCATTGCCTTGCCCTCGCCAAAATCAATGAATTTCTCCATCTGGCGTTTAAAGCACTCTGCATTATGGTCAATATCCTCTTTTGTAAGCATTTTTCTCATATCAGTTCTGCCCGAGGGGTCACCGATCATAGTTGTACCACCGCCGATAAGCGCAATTGGTTTATTCCCCGCCATCTGAAGTCTTTTCATAAGAGTAAGCGCCATAAAGTGACCTGCCGTCAAGCTATCTGCTGTGCAGTCAAATCCGATGTAAAAGGTCGCTTTTCCGTTGTTTATCATTTCACGGATATGTTCTTCATCTGTTACCTGTGCAATTAATCCACGTTCAACAAGCTCTTCATACAAATTCATTTTAAATTCCATCCTTTTATATTAGTTTTATATTTTTTCTTCAATCATTTCACGGGCAGTTTTAAGTAGTGTGTCCGTTATGTTGATACCGCCCATTATACGAGCGACTTCACGTATTCTGCCTTCCGTTGAAAGCTCTTCCACTTTAGTTGATACCCGCCCGTTTTGTTCCTCTTTTGATATATAATAATGATGCTCCGCCACAGCAGCAATCTGCGCTGCGTGGGTTACAGACATAACCTGCATATTTCCTTCTTTTGCAAGTCTTGCAAGTTTTATACCGATTTTCTGTGAAGTTTTTCCGGAAACACCCGTATCAACCTCGTCAAAAATTAATGTATCCGGAGAATTTATTTGCAAAAGCACCGTCTTAATTGCAAGCATTATTCTGGAAAGCTCACCGCCGGAAGCAATCTTTGCAAGCGGCTTCATCGGCTCACCTTTGTTAGTACAAATCAAGAACTCAATATCATCTTTTCCGCTTTTCTGGTATACCGTTTCACCCTTTGCATCAAGCCTCGGATTTATATTAACTCCAAACACAGCCCCGTTCATATCAAGATACGAAAGCTCATCTGTTATGCTCTTTGAAAGCTTTTCACCTGCTTTTATGCGTAATTTTGAAAGCTCTTCACCCTTTATCTCAAGCTCCCTGTATACTAAAGCCCTCTCTTTTTCAAGCTCTGCAAGTCGTTCTTCAGAAAGCTCTATTTCTTCAAGCTGCGTTTTTGATTTTTCAAGATATTCAAGCACATCTGCAAGACTGTCGCCGTATTTTCGCTCAAGCTTTGATATTTCATAAAGTCTGCCCTCAACTTTGTCAAGCTTTGCCGTGGGGTTTTCTTCGGTTTCCTCAGAAAAGGCCTCTATTGTAAGCCCTATATCTTCAAGCTCACAGCTTATATTTTCAAGCCGTTCTATAAGCTCCTCTGCCTCTGGCAGCATTGATGCAAGAGCTTCAAGACTTTTTTCGGCACGTTTCACCTTGTCAAGCGCCGATGTGTTCTTGTCATTTCTGTATATTAACGTGTAAATATTATCCGTAAGCTGTGCGATTTTTTCACTGTTTTGAAGTTTTTTTCTGACTTCGAGAAGCTGTTCCTCTTCTCCTTGGTGAAGCTTTGCAGCTTCAATTTCTTTAATTTGATATCTGAGAAATTCAAGCTTTTGGGCCTTTTGCCTATCGTCTTCGGTAAGCTCTTTGATTTTCTTATCTATATCGCAATATTTAGTATATATTTCATCATATTCTAAGAGAGCATCGCCCGATAATGCAAATAAATCAAGATATGATAAGTGACTTTGCACTTCTAAAAGTGACATATTATCGTGCTGACCGTGTACCGCAATTAAATATTTCGACGCATCTCTTAAAAGAGAGATTGGAACTTGCCGTCCGTTTACTCTTGCAGTTGACTTTCCGCCCACAGTAAGTACACGTTCAATCATCAGAATCCCGTCGTCGTCAGCCAAAATACCGAGCTCGCCGAGTCCCATAAGAGAATATTCCGACAGAGAAGTAAAAATAGCGGATACTCTTGCAAACTCCTCACCGTTTCTTATAATATCCTTTGACTGCTTTGCACCAAGTATCAAGCCAAGGCTATCTATTATTATGGATTTTCCCGCACCGGTTTCACCGGTAAGCACAGAAAAGCCTCCGGAAAAATCTATATCTGCATTTTTTATTACCGCAACATTTTCTATATGAAGTGAGCTAAGCAACCTTATCACCGCCTTTCAAATTATCAAAATACATAAAAAGAGTTTTCTAATTCCACTTATTATTCTTTTTATGCTCCTCGATAATTTGATAAATATCATCGGTTAAAGAAGCCGCCCCATCATTTGTTCTCATAACAATAATTATAGTATCATCTCCCGCAACAGAGCCGACAATATCATCACGCTTCATTGCATCAATAGCAGCTGCAGCGCCTTGCGCCATTCCCGCACAGGTTTTTACAACGGCAATATTGTTTGCCCGGTCAACGTGTTCAACCGTTTCGCTAAGTAAACTCCTGAGTTTCCTGCTCATTGGGCTATCATCAACCTTCGGCAAGGAGTATTTGTATTTTCCGCCCGAGCCAGCAACCTTTACAAGCTTCAACTCCCTAATATCACGTGAGATTGTCGCCTGAGTTACAATATATCCTCTTTCACGAAGGCAATCAAGAAGCTCCTCTTGGGTTTCTATTTCGTTTTCTCCGATAAGTGAAATAATTTCCGATTGACGATTATATTTCATTCCTTCAACCAAGACTTATTATATTAGTCTTCCTTTCTTTTTTGTGTATAACCAAGGACTATTTTATATTTCAACGAATATCCGACATCTTATGGCTTAAAACATTATAAAATCCGCCGTCTTTAAGTCTGACAAAAGCCATAGACTTGCTTGAACGTCTGATTTTAACACACTCTTTGTACGATAATTCACAAGGTTCGTTTCCATCAACGCTTATGTAAAGTTTGGGCTCTCTCAATGAAGCATTTTCAATAACAAGCTCCGAATCGGAAGAAAAGACAAGCGGCGGTGCGCTTAGTGAGTGTGAACAAATCGGAGTCAGAAGAAGCGCTTCAATTTTGGGGTCAATAATTGCTCCGCCTGCCGATAACGAGTAAGCGGTTGAGCCTGTAGGCGTTGCGGCAATCAGTCCGTCTGCTCTATACTTGTTTACAAGTTTTCCGTCACAATATAAAACCAAATCAACAATTTTAAAAACCGATGAACCGCCAACAACCGCTTCATTAAGCGCAAACATTGTTTTTCCTGCACACTCAGCTTCCATAACCATTCTGCGCTCAATAGTAAAGTCACCGCTGATTATTCGGCAAAGCATACTTAATTCATCAAGCTCAAGCTCTGCCATATACCCAACTCTGCCAAGGTTAATGCCAAGTATAGGTGTCGACTGCTCTGTGCAAGTCTTAAGACATTTTCTTGCCACCTTTAAAATTGTACCGTCACCGCCAAGCACAATAAGTATATCAAGCTTACCGTACAGTATGTCATCAGAAACGAAATTTATTTTATCAGTTATTTTTTCTCCAAGACTTTTTCTGATCTCTGATTTTACTTTTTCGTGTATATATAATTCGGCTTTATCAATTAGTTCATCGATAACCTTTGACGTGCCGAGTAAATCCGCATCATTATCTAAATTCTGACATAAACCGATCTTCATCAAGATTAAATTCCGCTCCTCTCTGATATGTCAATTTAAATTCAGCTATATATTACACCGTTGATATCCTCTTTTTTAAATCCGCCGTTTTTATTAAAAAAGGCAAGATATTCGGTGTTGCCGTCACCGCCTTCAATAGACGATTTAACAAGGTCGGCACACCTTAGTCCAACGGTATCCCCAAATTCTATAACTTTTAATATTACCTGCTCGTGTACGGTTTTATCCTTGACTATACCGTTTTTGCCAACTCCTGATTTACCCGCTTCAAACTGTGGTTTTATCAAGGCAATAAAGCTTCCGTCTTCCGAAAGTATTCCTCTGACAGCACCCATTATAAGTGTCAATGATATAAAAGAAACATCGCATACGGCAAGGTCGCATTTGCCGCCAATATCCGCAGGTGTCATATAACGTGCATTCATTCCCTCATAAAGAGTAACACGCCTATCATCGATAAGCTTTTTGTCAAGCTGCGAACGGCCTACGTCAACAGCACGTACAGCCTTCGCCCCTCTCATTAAAAGGCAATCTGTAAATCCGCCCGTAGAAGCGCCGATATCAACACAGTCAAGTCCGGCAACATCAAATTTAAAATAGTCAAGCGCCCCCTCAAGCTTCAAGCCGCCTCGGCTGACATACTTTAAAGTTTCACCTACAACCTCGATTTGTGCATCTTCCGAAACATCAAGGGAAGGCTTTGTTATCTGCCTGCCATCAACCTTAATATTGCCTGATATAAGCATTTGCTTTGCAGCCTCTCGGCTTTTGGCAATACCTCTTTCAAAAATTAGTTTGTCTATTCTCATATATTAGAAAACGGGAATTAATAACGGTATAATAATTCCAAGTAAGGCCCCCATTACAACCTGTAAGGGTGTATGCCCGATTAATTCCTTCAAATCCTTATCAAGATAATGGGTTTCACCTTTTGATAAATCGTCAACTATGCGGTTAAGCACCCTTGCCTGTTCGCCTGCCGCCCGTCTTACCCCTGCCGCATCATACATTACAATAAAAGCAAGTACCGTTGCAAGTGCAAATTCCGCCGTTTGCGTTCCGATACATCTGCCAACTGCAACAACAAGGGCGCAAACCGTAGCCGAATGTGAGCTTGGCATACCGCCGGACGACATAATAACAGCAAAATTGAATTTTTTATTTTTTATAATATATCTTGTGCATTTTATTGCCTGTGCGCCAAACCAGCCGACAATAGCACATAAGAGAACATAGTTTTTAAATAGTCCTAAAACATAATCCAAAATAATATATAGTTCCTTTCGGCATCATTTTTAATTCTGTCTTGTCAAAAGATAGTCAGCCAATAGACAAAGTGTTTGAGCACCGTTAAAAGAGGAAATTGCTTCTTTTGCCTTTTCTGTAAGCTCTTTGGCATAAGACTTTGCTTTTTCAACGGAAAGGTAAGTTAAAAACGTGGTTTTTCCGCTTTCGACATCGCTTCCGATTGGCTTTCCGAGAATTTTCTCATCACCAACAGCATCAAGAATGTCATCAACAACCTGAAAAGCTCTTCCAATGTACAGCGCATACTTTTCAGCAGCACTAATAAGTTTGTCCGAAGCTCCACCGGCATAGCAGCCAAGCAACGAAGCCGCACGAATAAGCTCTCCCGTTTTCAAAGCCTGGAGCTTTTCAAGCGTTTTTATATCAAATCTCTCTTTTTCTCCCGCAAGGTCAAGTATCTGACCGCCTATCATTCCAAAAGCACCTGCAGCACTTGAGAGAAGTGTTACCGCCTTGCAGTTTGTTTCTGCCGAAGCAAATTTATTCCCCGATGCCGCAAAAAATGCCATAGTGAGAAGTCCGTCACCTGCAAGAAGTGCATTTGCCTCACCGAATTTTATATGACAAGTAGGTTTGCCTCTGCGGAGATTATCGTTATCCATACAGGGCAGATCATCGTGTATAAGCGAATAGGTATGGATCATTTCAATTGCAGATGCATATGCAACAGCACTATCCGGTATCTTGTCTGTTTTTTCTCCTGACTGTTCTTTATTCGCAAGTCTTGCAAACTCAAAAACGAGAAAAGGTCTTATCCTTTTTCCCCCTGCCATCAGGCTGTATTCCATTGCCTCAAATATTACCGAAAGTCCGGCATCATTATTAGCAATATATTTTTTCATTTCTGATTCTACAATAGCCGCACTATCGTTTAAAAGAGCTTTAATATCCTTATTACTCATCTCAGTTTTCCTTCATAGGAGCAAAGTCTTGCTCTGTCATACCGTCATCGCCCTTTGTGAGTATTTTAACCGTCTGTTCAGCTGCATCAAGCTTATTAGAGCAGTACTTAACAAGCTTAACACCTTCTTCAAAAAGTGCAAGGGATTCATCAAGCGCCGCTTCTCCTGCATCAAGAGAGCGGACTATTTCTTCGAGTCTTGCTATTGCAGCTTCAAAGGTCACTTCATTTTTATTCTGTTCCATAGTGTATATAATCTCCATTCTGCCGCCGAATTTGCGGCACAAGTAAATTTATTTCTCGGTTTGATGAGTTGCCGTTACCTTCCCTTCAACGCTTCCGTCTATTGTTTTAAAAGCAAAATCATCTCCGGCATTAAGCTGTTTAACGCTCTTTACAAGTTTGCCCGAGCCGTCAAACACAGCGCAATAGCCTCTTGAAATAACAGACATCGGACTAAGCGCTTCAAGAGAAGCCACCAATGATGAAAATCCAGAACGCTTGTCGGTAAGCCGCAGTTTAATTTCCTGCTCCATTAGTCCCGAAAGGGATATTAGCATCATACGCTTATCGTCAATAAAGTTCTTAGGCGATGTCAGTACACGGCGCTGCTGAAGCTCTGAAAGCTGACCCTTTTTTTTACCGATACTTTTAGTAAGCGCTAATTCCATATGACCCACTATATTGTTTATCTTCCGTTTTAAATCAAAAGTATCCGGCACAGCAATCTCTGCCGCAGCTGACGGAGTAGGCGCACGCATATCTGCAGCAAAATCACAGATTGTAAAATCGGTTTCGTGTCCTACGGCTGATATTACAGGCACATTTGATGCCGCAATTGCCCTTGCAAGTCCTTCGTCGTTAAATGCCCAAAGGTCTTCGAGAGATCCGCCGCCACGTCCTATTATCACGACGTCAACATTTTTTTCTGTGCTGAAATAGTTTATAGCCGCTGTAAGCTGAGGAGCTGCGTCTGCCCCCTGTACAAGCGTTGGATAAAGAATTAGCTTTGCATATGGAAAACGCCGCTTAGTTATGTTTATCATATCTCTGACAGCAGCTCCCGTCGGAGAGGTAATTATTCCGATTTTTGTCGGTATCTTCGGAAGCGCACGTTTTCTCGCAGGTGAAAAAAGTCCCTCTGCCTCAAGCTTTCGCTTTAACTGCTCGTATGCAATATGAAGACTTCCGATTCCGTCAGGCTCCATTTCCTCAACGTAAATCTGATACTGTCCATCTCGAACATATGCGGAAACTCTTCCTCTTGCAATAATCTTCATTCCGTCTTCAGCCAAAAATTTAAGCTTGGTCGCTGCGCTTTTAAACATTACCGCACGAATAAGGCTTTCACTGTCTTTTATGGTAAAATATAAATGCCCTGTTTTATAGTGGTTTGTAAAGTTTGATATTTCTCCCTTAATCCATACATTTGAAAGCAATTTATTTGAATCAATAAGTTGTTTTATATATGCATTAAGCTCTGCAACAGTCAGTATAGGACGGTTATCCTTTTTTTCTTCTACAGGTGATAAATTATTTACTTGATCCAAAATTTATCTCCCTCCTCTTTCAAAGCCGTAAGAAGTGCCACACCTGCCGCATTGTCGCTTGAAAATTTCGGCTCTGCAAATCTTACGTCATAGCCGCTGTCAGAAAGCATTTTTTTAATAATAGAGTTACTCATAACTCCACCTGCATAAAGCACGGGAAGCTCTCTTCCGTCAAGCGCATTTTCTGTAAGCTTAATAAGTACCTTTGCAATATAGTCAAACGTATAAGCCGCAATATATTCTTTACCCTTACCGTTTTTAAAAAGCTCCGCAGCCTTATTTTCAAGTCCCGAAAGATTGCAAAAACACCCGTTAACCGAAAGCTTCGGAGAAGGCAGTTTTTCATTATTTTCAAGGGCAAGTTTCTCTAAGTACGGCCCACAGGGAAAACAAGTACCCATTAAAACTCCGATTCTGTCAATTGCCTGACCTGCATTCAAATCAAGAGTTCCCCCAAGCTTTGTTATCTCAAATTTATCGGTTTTTGAGTTTTTAACATATAGTATCTCGGTTGTTCCTCCCGATACGTGAAAAGCAATAAAATCACGGTTAAGCAAATCATACGAGTTGCTTGACCATACTGCCGCCATAATATGTCCTGCCTGATGTGAAAATTTATGAAGTGGTTTTTTTGCCGCATTTGCAACCGAAGATGCAGCTGCAATGCCCACTAAAAAACACGGCATATATGAGCCCTCGTTATCTCTTGGCATACCGGAAACACCGACCGCCGCAAGTTTTTCGGCTTCTAGACTTGACAAAGCCTCCTCTGTAACCTTCGGCAAATTTTTAATATGAGCAAAAACCGCATCGCTTTGCCGAAGCCCCCGTTGCCCCTCCTCAACAATAAGGAGCTGCTTCACGTTTGAATAAAACCTTGCCTCAGATGCTTCAAACAAAGCGCAGGAAGTTGTATAGTTAGAAGTATCTATACCTATATAGAATCGTTTCATTTGTCAATTTCTCTTGTGGGAAGCTGATGTGCGATTTTATTTAAAACACCGTTAATAAATGCAGGTGCATTATCATCATCAAACTTTTTGGCAAGTTCTATTGCTTCATTAAGTGCAACCGATTTCGGCACATCGTTAATATTCATCATCTCACAAACGCAAAGGCGCATAATTGCAAGGCTTGATTTTGAAAGTCTGCCAAGAGTCCACCCCTCTGAAGCAGCTTCAATTTTTGCATCTATTTCTTCAAGATTATCAAACACTTCAAAGAAAACGTTTTTTATATAATCACACTGTGTTCCAAGGTCTACCTCAGCATTTTCAATTTCCTTTTGATAAAATTCATCAACAGGTTCATTCGGCAAAAAAGATTTTGCAAAAAGCATACTGTATACAAATTCTCTTGCCTCTTTGCGAGAAAGTATCTTATTAGTTGTTTCCATAGCTGTATTTTTCCTTTCGCCGACTTTATAAAGTGTCGATTTATGCATAACTTGCATTTAAACATAATACTACATTATATATTATACCTTTTTTATGCGTAAAAGTCAATCATTATACGCAAATTTATACACTAAATATACAATAAAATTACACACTCCCGCTATCCATTGACAAGAACCGTTATTCATATTTTAAACAAGCCGAAATATGAGCAAATAATGACGCTTTTATAAACATTTGTTGCGCCCTGTTGAAATAATTCAAAAAAAATGGTATGATGTAATAGGTTTATAATTATTTTGTACCGAAAGGAATATAAAAGTTAAGATGAATTTTAAAAATACTGTCAAAAAAGCGATATACTCTTCTTGTCTATACTTCACCGTAATACAGTTTCTGATAATCTGCTTTGCGGCTCTGTACGAAAAGCTATCTCCTTCTGAGGCGGAAAATATCATAAATTATTTAAGCTTAAAGTCTGCTGTAATTATTTATATCGGCTGTATTGTAATGGCTTTTTTAAATTTTGTCTGGAAGCTTAATATGTCAAATATTATGAAAGGTTTTATTCACTTTTTAGGCTCTCTTGGCATCTTTACTCTTCTCTTTGTGATTATCCCCGGGGCATATAACATACCCGCACAGATTATAGTAAGACTTTCTACTTTTATTATTGCATATCTTGTAATTGCCTTTGTATTGATGATTATTAATACGCTCCGAACAATAAAAAAATCCGACAGTCAGGATTACGAAAAAATATTTAACGATAAGAAATAATCCGGAGGAAAAGATAAAGTGAACCAGAGCTACAATAACGAAGGAATGGTTTATAAAATAACCGCCTTTATAATATTTATTATTTTAATTGTTTTTATCATTTTGGTTTCAATTTCCACAGCAAATGAACGGCTCGTAGATAACCCCGAAATTACAGACGAGCCTGCAGCATCTATAGGTGATACGGCGAGCAGCACAGATGTATCCGATACGAATTCTCACGATACAAGCACTGCAGACACAAGTTCCCACGACACAGATGCGCCCGACACAAAAGCTCCGGAAACCAATATACCCGATACCCCAAAGGTTGATGCTCCAAAGAACAACGCTCCTGAAGATTGGGCAAACTTTCTGAAAAATTATCCCAAAACCGTACTTTCCGAAACAGCAGATGCGGGGAAAGAATACATTGACAAACTTGTGTTTCTCGGTGACTCTACGACCTACGGTCTGAGGGCATACTCTATGCTGTCAGGCGGCAAGAATACAACTCAGGTATGGACTCCTTTCAACGGAACACTTACTCTTTCCGACGTTTCTTTTGCAACAATTGTATATCCGGAAACCAATGAACAAATAACCATAAAGGAAGCCATAACAAGAAAAAAACCCGAATACCTTGTAATAACCCTTGGAGTAAACGGTATTTCATTTATGGACGAGGATTATTTTAAATCCGAATATAAGTGGCTGCTTGAAATGATTCAGGAAACAAGCCCAAGTACAAAAATAATCTGCCAATCGATTTTCCCTGTAACACGTTCGTATAAGAATCAAAAATCTATTAATAATTCAAAAATAAACGAAGCTAACCGTTGGATTGTTGAAGTAGCAGACGAGGTCGGTGTAAAGTTCATAGATACTTACTCTGTCTTATGCGATTCTGAGGGATATCTTCCCGAGAATTATTCAAACGGCGACGGACTTCATTTAAACTCTTCGTCATTTACATTGGAGCTTAATAATCTGAGAACCCACAAATATAAATAAAAACAAAAGGTATGGTAATAAAAATGAAAAAAATCGTTACTTCTATATTAATTACATCAGCTCTTGTGCTTTCAGCTTTAATTTTATCTGCTTGTGCCGGCGGTACAGCATATAAAACCGACGTAAGTGTATATGACCTTTCGGCAAAAATTGACGAGGCTATAGGTAACAGCAGTACCCTAGCCGAAACAAATGAAAACTACATTAAAGGCAGAATTAAAGCTACCCCCTCAGACTATGACGGCATAATCGTAAAGGTTCAGTCTGCCGGTGCAAATATCGATGAATACGGTATTGTCAAAGTAAAATCCGGTGATGACGTTAAGGCTGCTGAACAGCTTCTTAAGGACTATATTCAAACTCGCATTGACACTTGGATGCCTGAATATATGCCGGAAGAACTCCCTAAAATGAAAGCGGCTACCGTTAAGGTATTCGGTCAATATGTCGTTTACTGTGTGCTTGAAGAAGGCATAAAGAGCGATGTTTTCAATACTGTTGAAAACACTCTGCTTGACAAGTAATCACGTAAATCTAACAGCCCTTTTAATAGAATAAT